>DAOUHY010000151.1:0-2573 GCA_034428435.1 Caldilineaceae bacterium
GATTGGACCGACGTCACCGACTACGACGCAGAGGATTCCTCCATCTTCACGCCTTCCTCTTTCGAGAACGGCAAATACGTCCGCGCCTCAGTCGTCTACAAGGATTCCGAAGGTGACTACAAGAGAGGGTTGAGCCAGACCATCGGCCCTGTCACCGCCGTCGACACGGTCGCAGACGTAGTCAGATTCTCGGCGGGCGCCGTCCCGCCCACAGTCGGCACCCGGATCGAGGTCGAACTCACTCTGCCCAATAGCGACTACAGTGACCTGGGAGCCTGGAAGTGGGAGCGGTCCAACGACGGTCTCGGCAAGTGGGAAGACATCACCGACTACGACGCCTCAAATTCGGCCAGATACACTCCCACCAGTGCCGACGAAGGCAAATACCTCCGCACCTCCGCCCTCTATGTCGATAGAGAAGACGAACGCAAAAGGGCTCTCAGTCAGACCATCGGCCCTGTCGAAGACTGATCTGCCCCACCTCCTTTCATGCCACCCGTCCCCGCCCTCTTTCTCTTTCTACTTTTCGCGCGCTTAACGCGTTCACCTGTGAGACGGTAGATTGCGCGTTCCCGCCCGCTTGCAACTGTAACCTCGCCCTGTCTCTTCAATCTCACAGCCTCCCGGATCAATCGTTCTGAGCCATCTTCTTCCCCAAGACGCATGGCACGCAAAAAGCCTCGCCTCTCCCCTCTATTCCCAGCCTCTCTCGTCCACAGAGGTAGACGGCTCATCACCAGATGCCTGCGCCTTCGCGCCGAATGGCGTCTACCTTCGTTTCAACCCCCCAAACAGAACAGCATGCGACATTCATTACGCCCCCCCTACGATCCGTCAATTTGTTGGAGACGTTGACAGTTCGTAGCCTTCCTGTCGAAGTAGACGCTGGGTCCCGAACTGCACCCTCTTCAGGGCAAATAGAGAGCCTCTACCAGAGTAATTTCTCGATGTACTGACGCATTAACTCGCGTCTATTTCGAAGGAAAATCTGCAGTGGTTGGATTTACAATCCAATACCCAGCTACTATACTGAAAACTAGACCTACACGCTGGAGATTCCTTATTTGAGCCGAAATTCTGAGGCCGACCTATTCGTAGCAGCAACATCATTTCGGAGCCACGGACTTATTTAGCCAGGAGGATGATAGAATGGCGAACCTGCCAATGAGAGAAGTAAATCGCGTTCAGATGGTCTTTCGTGTCTTTTTGCATGTTATCTTGCGCATGAGCTTTGTCATGTTGCGCCTGTTGATTAACAAAATCTCCCTGGCCATATTCGGAGTGTTGATCGTCGCGGGCGCAATTGTGGCCGCCATGAGTATGGCGCCCCCGCCAAAGTCCTCCTCAGGACAGGTGGAGCAACACTCCATGGAGGAGCTTACTGTCCAATTTGAGACAGCTCCCCTCCCGCTCTCCTTGCCGCTGCTCCACGTTTCCTCCTACGATATCCAGTGGACCTCCGTCGGCACAGGCGAGTCCTGGACGACTCAGGGCGAGATCGCGATCTCCGGCGTAACCGAAGGAACTGAAGCCGTCTCCTATACGGTCAAGGGTCTCGACCCTGAAAGAGTCTACCGCTTCCGCACGCGCGGCCGTAACCTACTCGGCGCCGGCCCATGGTCCGACTGGTTCCCGTCAAACGGCCTGGTACCCGGCCCTGGAGCAACCGCTACCCCAGCGCCAACAGCTACGCCAACACCAACACCGACCCCGCAGACCGAGACCAATACCGTCTACTTCAATACGGACCAGCGTCCCACCGTCGGAGAGGAAATCACCGCCCAGTTGTCGCTCTCGCAGGATTCCTACTCCAACCTGAGCGACTGGCAGTGGCAGAGCTCCGAGACCGCTCTCAGCGACTGGGATGACATCAACAATATCAACATCGAAGAATCCGCTTCCTACACCCCCACCAGTTCCGATGTCGGCTCCTTCCTCAGGGTCTACGTAACCTACACCGACAGCGAAGGCGTCCTCCAGCGCGGCCTGAGCCCAACTATCGGACCCGTTCAGGAAGCCATAGAATAACGATTCGATCATAGCCTTAGCGCTGTTCCTCCTTGCGGCGCTGAATTGAACTCGGGCGGCACGGCACATCCCGACAATCACGGGACGCCGCGCCGCCCGAGAGTTTTCCAGGACAGCCCAAATCAAGAAACCCCTAGTCTCACGGCTTCCGTCGCAAACGTCATGGCCGGTTAGGTCCACCTCGAACGCCCCCGTAGGGGCAGGCCTTGTGCCTGCCCGCGTACGCGCCGACCCGTCGCCCTCCCTCCCCCCCGAACCGCCCCCGTAGGGGCAGGCCTCGTGCCTGCCCACGTACGCGCCGCCCCGTCGCCCTCCCTCCCCCCCCGAACCGCCCCCTGTAGGGGCAGGCCACGTGCCTGCCTACGTACGCGCCGCCCCGTCGCCCTCCCCTTCCCCCCGAACCGCCCCCGTAGGGGCAGGCCTTGTGCCTGCCCTCGCACGCGCAGACCCGTCCTCATACTCTTCCCCTCAGCGCCCCCGTAGGGGCAGGCCTTGTGCCTGCCCTGTGCCCCTCAACAGATCCACTTCCCTCCCCAACATGGTCC
>DAOUHY010000152.1:0-33684 GCA_034428435.1 Caldilineaceae bacterium
GGGACTTTTCAATGGCGTCGGCAGCGTAGCGCAGAGGCGAGACGTAACCAATTAACTTCATCAGAAGGGGGGCCTGGTCCATTGTGAAATAGACCGGGGACAGGGCGGCCAGGACGAGGGAAAGGAGGCCGGTGGCGATGTTGCCGGCCTGTGCTGACGGGGCAAAGCTGACGAAGAATAGCGTAAGGCCGCTGACTGCAAGCACGGTGAGGACGAGAGAGGGGGCCAATCCCCATCTCAATTGGATGTCGATCCCGGCAACCAGGGCGAAACCGAGCAGAATAACTACGGTAATCGCGCCCGAGATTGCGGAGTGGGCGAGCGAACCGAAGATATAGGCGCCCTTGGAGACAGGCATGGTGATGAGCAGACGGAGCGTGCCGGTAAACCGTTGGCCCACAAAGTTCTGCCCGACGAGCATGCCGACAGAGAAGGCGACGCCAAAGATGAGGGTGCCGGCAAGCAGGCGGCGGAGGACCTGGGGGTCGTCGGGGGCGATGGCCTTGGTAACATAGAACCAGGGCAGCGGGAAGGCGACGGCGAGGAGGACGGTCAAGTACCAGTGCTGGAGGGAAGGGATGAAGTTGAGCTCGAAGACGCTGACGGTATCGGAGATGAATTTGCGAAAGCCGCCGGTCGCGTAGGGGTATGCGGGGAGGTTGGGGAGGGAATCATTCAGTTCAGTCATCGGCGGTTTGTTCTTCGTTGAGCCGTCCTTTGCCATCTTTCAGGCCGAGATAGACGTCTTCCAGCGTTGTTCGAGAGACGGCGTATTCACGAATGCCCAGGGATTGGACCTGCTGGAGAAGTTCGGTGTCGCTGGCGCCGTAGAGGACCCGGGTGCGGCCGTCGGCCAGGTAGCTGATCTTAAAGTCGAAGCCGTGGGCGGCGCGAAGGTTGGCGATGGTGTCGAGGGCCAGCAGGGCGCCGTCGTGGATGATGCCGACCCTGTCGCTGAGGGCTTCGGCCTCCTCCATGGAGTGCGTTGTCAGGAGGACGGTGGCACCCCTGCGGCGGTAGTCGCGGAGGAGGTCCCAAAGGTCGCGGCGGGATTCGGGATCGAGGCCGACGCTGGGCTCGTCGAGGACTAGGAGAGGGGGCTCGGCGAGCATGGCGATGCCGACCAGGAGGCGGCGGCGGAGCCCTCCCGACAGATGTTCGGCCGGCTTGTCCTGGTGTTCATCCAGCCCGAGGTCGGAGACAAGCTGTGCGGCGCGGCTGGATGCGGTCGATGGAGGCAGACCGCGCAGCTTGCCGAGGATGCGGAAATGGTGGCGGACGGAGAGACCAAAGTAGAAGTTGGTCTCCTGAGGGATAACGCCCATGCGGGCCTTGGCTTCGTTGGGGTGCGAGACGGCGTCGAGTCCGAAAACGCGAACTTCGCCTGAGGTTGGCAGGAGCTCGGTTGTGATCTGACGGACGAAGGTGGTCTTGCCGGCGCCGTTTGGGCCGAGGATAGCGAGCAGTTCGCCGCGCTCGACGGTCAGGGTGATGTCGCGATTGGCCCAAGTTCCGCTGCGGTAGCGCTTATTGAGGTTTCGCACTTCGACCGCGGCTGGCATCATGTACTCGATTGGAGAGTTGGGCACGGTGGACTGGACCGGTAAGGATTTGGGTTGTGCGTTGCCGGGACAGTTCTGCCGGTGCGTTTCATCATAACCCGAAAGGGGTGCGGGGATCAATTGGGTCTTGGGGTGCGGGCCAGATATGGGGTGGGGTCGGTCTGGCGTGAGAGTCATGCCATGGGTGGCCGTTTCCTCTTGCCGGCTTTGAGGAAGGAAAAGGGCAGGCACAAGGCCGGCACCTGCGGGGATATGATGGGACTGGCGGGACGTGGTCTGGCCAGACACCTTCGATTAGGCACCTGTTACGAATATCGACACCCGGTCGACGAAGGATGTTGTAGGAGAGGGGGCGTTGCGGGGGCGGAGCCCCCGCACAAGGGAGGGCCGAATAGGCCCGACCGCCCAACTGCAGTAGTCAGTAGTTGGTAGTCAGTGGTCAGAGGCGGCTGAGGCTGTGTAGCGGATTTTGGAGAGGCACAGGGGCTTTGAGGGGGCCGGGCCAAGGCGCCCATACAGGCCATCGCAGGGGGTCGATTTTTCTTCAGCAGATCGTGCGGGTATAGTATGGTTTTGCAGTGATGATATTTGCGGGGCAGGGCGTCGTTTGGGCTGTGCATTGCGCCGATGACGCATGGAAAGGGAGGGGGTTGGTTATGAGGGTGATAGGCAGAGGCGTCGTTCGGCTTGTGCGGGGCACAGCGTGGCTGTGGCAGGCGTGCGGGTGCGTGCTGGCCAATGGCGTGCGGCGGCTGTCCAAGGGGAGCTGGGCCGACTATGTGTTGTTCGAGCTTTCGGGTCCGCTGCTGGAGCGGACGCCGCAGCGGCCGCGGTATCTCAGCATTGTTTCGCGAGGCAAGCCTGCGCTGACGGTCGAGGCGCTGCACGATGCTTTGCGGCGGATCGCGGAGGACCCTGATGTGCGGGGGGTGGTGATCCTGGTCAAAGGGGCGCAGATCAGCCTAGCGCAGGCGCAGTCCCTGGCGGACCTTTTTGCGCGTTTCCGAGGCTGGAGCGGCGAGCACAGTTCCGGGGCTGGGGGGAAGGAGGTCGTGGTCTATCTGGAGACGTGCGCCGGCGCCGAGTACGTGGTGGCAGCGGCGGCCGACCGCGTGTTCGTTTCGCCGCAGACGGAGTGGTCGGTACTCGGGTTGCGTGCTGAGCCTATCTTTCTGGCTGAGACGCTGCGGCGCATTGGCGTCGAGGCGGAGGTGGTGAAGGTGGCGCCATGGAAGACTGCGTTGGACACTTTTGAGCGCAGTGAGATGAGTGCGGCACACCGGGAGCAGATGGAACGGCTGCTGGACGGGTGGTATGGTGAGATGGTTGCGGCGATCAGCAAGGGACGGGACAAGGATGAAGAGCAGGTACGTGCGGCTATCGATAGCGCTCCGCTGACGGCGAATGAAGCCGTGGAGTTGGGTCTGGTTGACGCCACGGTCTACGAAGACCAGCTGGCGAAGGTCTTGGGCGGGACAAAGGAGGAGGCGAGGATATTGCCCTACGATCAGGCTAGCCGGACACTTTACCGGCGTCCCCGGCTACGGCACCGGAAGGGGATCGGTGTAATTTCGCTGAGCGGGATGATCACAACGGGCAAGAGCCGGCGTTATCCCGGAGGTCTGCCGATTATTGGCAGCAGCACAGCCGGAAGTTCAACGGTTCAGCAGACGGTTCGGGCGGCGATACAGGACGAGAGCCTGGCAGGGGTTCTGCTGCACATCGATTCGGGCGGCGGATCGGCGCTGGCGAGTGATCTGATGTGGCGGGAGCTGACACTGTTAAACCGGAAGAAGCCGGTGGTGACCTATATGGGGGATGTGGCAGGCAGCGGGGGATACTACGTGGCGCTGCCGGCGCGGAGAATTGTGTGCCAAGCGGCGACGCTCACGGGGAGCATCGGCGTGGTGATGGCCAAGCTGGTTACGAGCGGGGCGTTCAACAAGATAGGCGCGAAAGGATTTCCGGTTCAGCGGGGGAAGAACGCCGATCTCTATGCGAGCGACGGGCCCTGGCGGCCAGAGCAGCGTGAGAAAATCGAGGAACAGATAGCGCACACGTATGGGACTTTCAAGCGGTTGGTTGGCGAGGCGCGGAAGTTGGGGCCGGACTCGCTTGAAGAGCTTTGCGGCGGGCGGGTGTGGACAGGCAGGCAGGCGCAGATGCACGGGCTGGTGGATGAGATCGGCAGTTTTGCCACGGCGGTCGACAGGCTGTGCGAACTGGCGAGCCTGCCGACGGACGGGACGGTACCGGTAGTACCTGTGAAGGTGAGCGAGAAAAGGCCGCGTCCGCCGGTATCGGAAAGCAGTCTGGACCTGGCGGTGGGCGGGGAGAGCCTGGCCGATCTGACAGAGGCGCTATGCGCGGTTGTGCAAGGGGACGTTTCCACTTTGCTGGGACGGGAACGCGTGTGGATGCTGGCCGACGGTTTGCCGAAGATCAGATAAGGGTTGAGTAAGCCGCGCCGCGTTCCGGCGTGGGAGCCTGGAGAAAGCCATGTTCGACGTTGAGAAGGTTCGAGGACAGTTTCCAGCGTTGCAGGAGCCGTTCAACGGCAGGCCGGCGATCTTTTTCGACAATCCCGGTGGTACGCAGGTCCACGAGAGCGTGATCGCGGCGATGGTCGATGCGATGACGCGGCGCAATTCGAATACGCACGGGGTGTTCGAGACCAGCCGGCGGACAGATGCGGTAATCGAGGCCGCGCACAGGGCGGTGGCGGATCTGCTCGGCTGCGACGCGGATGAGGTTGTTTTCGGGAACAACATGACGAGCCTGACGTTTCACATCAGCCGGTCGCTGGCGCGGGAGCTGGGGCCGGGGGACGAGGTGGTGGTAACACGGCTGGACCACGACGCGAACGTGATGCCGTGGGTGCTGGCGGCGGCGGAGCGGGGGGCGCGGGTGCGGTGGGCGGACGTGGACGTGGAGAGCGGGACGCTGGATATGGAGGATGTGCAGAGGCAGATTACGAAGCGCACGAAGTTGGTGGCGGTGGGGTATGCGAGCAATGCGACGGGGACGATCAATGACGTGGACACGATTATCGGGTGGGCCGGGGAGGTGGGGGCGCTGACGTTTGTGGACGCGGTCCAGTATGCGCCGCACGGGTTGATCGACGTGCGGGAGCTGGGGTGCGATTTTCTGGCGTGCTCGTCGTACAAGTTTTTCGGTCCGCACAGTGGGCAGTTATACGGTAAGCGGGAACATCTGGAGCGGCTGGAGGCTTACAGAGTGCGGCCGGCCGGGGACGTGCCGCCGGACAAGTGGGAGACGGGTACGCAGAATCATGAAGGGATGGCGGGGGTGACGGCGGCAATCGATTATCTGGCCGGGTTGGGGGTCGAGTACGGCGGGGTCGCGTCGACGGAGAACCGGAGAGAGAAGCTGGTTGCGGCCTGGGGGGTACTTGGGACGTATGAACGGATGTTGACGGAACGGTTGGTCAGCGGGCTGATGAGCGTGCCGGGCGTTCGGGTATACGGTCTGACGGAGCGGGAGGATTTGGACAGGAGGGTGGCGACGGTGTCGCTGCGGAAAGAGGGGACGACGCCGGAGCAGCTGGCGCGGGCGCTGGCGGAGGAGAATGTTTTCGCGTGGAACGGGGATTTTTATGCGCAGTCGTTGAGCGAGAGGTTGGGCGCGGGGGAGGGCGGCGGCTGGCTGCGGCTGGGGTTGGTGCATTACAACACGGTGGAGGAGATTGAGCGGTGTTTGGGGGTGTTGAGGGCAGTTTTTAGTGGTTAGTTTTTAGTGAACTGCCGATTGCGAGGAGTAAGGGCATCCACAAGGGGTGCCCCTACGGGCAGTGGCAGAGGGACGGATGGTGTAGATTACCCCTAAACTGGTCCACAATTTCTCTGAAAAAGCCTTGATAAAATTGGTAGAGAGTGATACATTTGTACTACGCAGGTGTCAGAAAGGGGCAGAGAGCCAAGGATCGAGATCGAGAACAGAGATGAAATTGTATCATGTCGTGCTGGGGTTACTGCTGGTTGTCGTGTTTTGTACACCCGTTGCCGCGCAAGAGGGGTTAACTGATGGTGAACGCATTGCTCGATTGGAAGGCGCATACGAGCATTTGGCTACTAAGGTCGATGTAGAAGGGGTACGAACCGAGGTAGAGAGGTTACGAACCGAGTTGGTCGCCTTACGATCCGAAATTCATGCAGAGGTACAGACGACACGGGTAACATTTGCCGTTTTCGCAGGCCTCTTGACCCTGGTGCTAGGCGGCGCGCAGGTCTGGATTGTGCTGATGCTTAAGGAATGGGAGAGCAGCGTCGCGGAGGAATAACGGCGAATGGTCAACACCTGGAAAACAGACCGTGTAGTCACACCCGCAGATGTGCGGGTGTTTTCTATTTTAAGTACTGAAGAGGGCACTCACAAGGGGTGCCCCTACGGGGGATATGGCTGGATGGCGCGTTTGGGGGTACGGGCTTGGGCACCCACAAGGGGTGCCCTTACGGTGGAGGCGGAGGGAGGGCAGGGGCTTCTCTTCGGTTGTGGTTGTGTCGCCGGGGGCCTGTATCGGTCACATTTTGAATGGCTTTCGCCAGGTGTCAGGGAAACCTTGTCACTTAGCAGAACTGTTACGATATGAACGCACTCCAGTGGCGCAGCGCAATGGTGAACGGCGTCTCGATCCAAGTCGTGAACCGCGGCGCAACAGTTTTGACATCCCCATCCCACGTGAAGGTAAACGAATCTGCGGTGCAATTGTAGAAATCGGGGGCGTAAGGTCCTTCAGAATCTTCCATACTGTGGTCCTGCGCTTTGACGGTTTGAGAAAAAGCGGTCGCGGCCATGATCCCGGTTAGCTGCCGACCGACGTGATGAAGGGAGACAACAAAAATCAGGCGTGGTATTTGAGACTGGTTCTCTGGATTGATGGACAGATTGATAAAGAACCTGTCTTCATTCAGATTCGCCCAATGACCGGCCTCTTTCGCAGTTTGAACTACCTGAGCGCGATACCAGTGTTCTTTGTTGTTGTCCGGACCGCCCACATCGGTGATGCACTCTACGGTAAGGCCTGCATCGCCAAGCTGCTGACGAATGGGGACGGCTTGAGATTCCAAATATGTTCTGGCCGTGTCCCGCAGGGAAGCAGCGACATCATTGACCGAGCGCAGCTGAGCTAGTCTTTCTCGTTGCTGCCGCCTGATCTGCCCGGTTATATGCTCCAGAACGTGACTGACCGTGCCGGAGTCTGTGACAGGCTCAGGCTCACCCAATGCCTCCAAGATCATCTGGCTTTCCAGTCGAACAATGAACTGAACAAAGGGATTGAGATCGCCGGCGTCCGCAGTTTCCAAACATTCAATATACTGTTTTCGATGGTCCCGCGTTACGACGATGGGCAAGTACTCTTCTTTTGCCAGATGCCAAGTGAGCAACGCACGTGCGACTCTTCCGTTGCCATCCTGAAACGGGTGGATTTGTGTGAATCGATGGTGCAGCCAGGCTGCAATCAGAAGCTGGTGATGGCTTTCGGTTTCCACCTCGAATTCGTGATAAAACCTGACCAGACTATCGATTTCGCTCTCTACCTGGTCAGGAGGGCAGTACTCGTGAATCTGCCCATCGGGCCGGGTTGGATTGTTGGGTTGCTTCTTGAAACCGCCCCTGTCCAGTTCAGTGTCGAAAACGCGACCAAACTGATCAACAGCACTGTAGGTGGCCTGGTTTCGGGTCAACAGTTGGTGGAGTTCTCTGATGTAGTGCGCAGAAAACGGTCTCTTTTGCCTGATGGATTGAGTTACAAATTCTGCCGAATCCTGATGGTCTTTCAGGACTTTGATGAGATCCTCAGGATCGCGGTCGGTGGCAGTGCGATCAATCAGTTCTGCGATGAGGCCGTGTTCTACGAGGGTTTGGGTTGTGCCGCGGTCAATATTGTATAGCCCTTCGATGATTCCTGTTTCAATCGCCCAGCGGCGGTCCAGGCGCTCCAGAAAAGGCGTGTACGCGTCGGGATTCAGTTGCTCGCGCTGTTTACGGAAGCTCTGCCATTGCTGGTGAAGCGAGTCAATCTCGTGAAAACCCGTACGAGACGTATGGGTGTCAAGCCCCTCTAGAGGTTGCCAGTTGAAAGCACGCACAGTTCAGATTCTCCCATATATGCATTCAAATTACGGCTCTCTACTTCCGGCTTGCTGAGAATGGATCGGGAAGTTCGAGAATCGTGTGGCAGCGCTTTTCCGTGTAGGTTGCACATAGAGCCACCCTCTCTTCTTGATTATACCCGATGCAGTACCCCGAGGTTCGTGGACAGTTGCCTGAACCGGGATATCCATGAGGTACCTCTGAATTCTCTTGATCCACGGAGGGCCGCGGAGGGGCGCCGCGTACTGAAGAGGGCACCCACAAGGGGTGCCCCTGCGGGGGGATTGGGCAGGTTGGGGCTGATTGGGCGTTGCGTCGCCTTGCTTGTCTGGGCTGGCTCACATTCGGGGCGAGCCACGAGGTGGGTTGAGGCGCGGGTCGCCGCGGGACGACAACGTCGCATTGCGCACACACTGGCTGCGGCGCGAGATTTGTAGGAGGGGGGGGCGTTGCGGGGGCGGAGCCCCCGCACAAGGGAGGGCCGAATAGGCCCGACCGCACAACTGCAGTGGTCAGTGGTCAGAGGGGGCGAGAGGGACAGTGTCGTCAGTGTGGGTTTCGGATTGGATGGGAGGCGTAGGATCATCGTGGGTAAATTCATATGAATTGCTAATACTCGCCCAATACCATACATACATAAGTTCTTTATAATGGTAGATGGATATTGAAGCAGAATGGGAAGGTCAGTTCATAGAGGAGTCATGGGCTGGGCGGCTGCAGCGCGGAGCGGACGGGCGCCCGGCATCATCTTGTACAGGAGGCGAAGGACAGATGGCGAAAATTATAGGCATTGATCTGGGTACTACAAACAGTGTCATCGCTGTGATGGAGGCAGGCAACCCTACGGTGATTGCGAATGCGGAGGGGAGCCGCACGACGCCGTCGGTGGTTGCGTTCTCCAAGAGCGGCGAGCGGCTGGTCGGGGTGACTGCGAAGAGGCAGGCGGTGGTCAACCCGGAGAACACGATCTACTCGGTAAAGCGTCTGATGGGGCGTCACATTGACGATCCGGAGACGAAGCGGACGCAGGCGATGGTCTCTTATGCGAGCGTCGAGGGGCCGAATCACGACGCGCGGGTGCGGGTTCCGATCAAGGATAAGGTGTACACGCCGCAGGAAATCAGCGCGATGATCCTGAGCAAGCTCAAGCGGGATGCGGAGTCCTATTTGGGCGAGGACGTGAAGCAGGCGGTGATTACGGTACCTGCCTATTTTAACGACAGCCAGCGTCAGGCTACCAAGGACGCCGGTCAGATTGCCGGGCTGGAGGTGCTGCGGATCATCAACGAGCCGACGGCGGCGGCGCTGGCGTACGGGCTGGACAAGAACGAAGACGAGACGATTCTGGTCTTCGACCTGGGCGGCGGGACGTTTGACGTTTCGGTGCTGGAGGTCGGCGACGGCGTCATTGAGGTGAAGGCTACGAACGGCGACACGCACCTGGGCGGCGACGATTGGGACGAGGCGATTGTACGCTGGCTGATCGATGAGTTCAAGCGGGAGCAGATGATCGATCTGGGCCAGGACCGGCAGGCGCTGCAGCGTTTGCGGGAGGCGGCGGAGAAGGCGAAGATCGAGCTTTCGAGCACGCCGCAGACGGAGATCAATCTGCCGTTCATCACGGCGGACAGCACGGGGCCGAAGCATCTACAGTTGACGCTGACGCGGAGCCAGTTCGAGCAGTTGACGGCGGTGCTGGTCGAACGGTTGAAGAAACCGTTCCATGCGGCGTTGAAGGACGCGGGTCTGACACCGGGTGAGTTGAATGAGGTGGTCATGGTTGGCGGCTCGACACGGATGCCGATGATCCAGGAGTTGGTGAGCACATTGACCGGCAAGGAGCCGCACAAGGGCGTCAATCCGGACGAGGTGGTGTCGGTGGGCGCGGCGCTGCAGGCGGGCGTGCTTGGCGGCGAGGTAAAGGACCTGCTGCTGCTGGACGTGACGCCTCTGAGCCTGGGGCTGGAGACGCTGGGCGGCGTGATGACGACGCTGATCCCGCGGAACACGACGATTCCGACGAAAAAGACGGAGACTTACAGCACCGCCGAGGACAATCAGACGGCGGTGGATATTCACATTTTGCAGGGCGAACGGCCGATGGCGCGCGACAACAAGACACTGGGCAACTTCCGGCTGGACGGGATTCCGCCGGCGATGCGGGGTGTGCCGCAGGTCGAGGTTACGTTCGACATTGACGCCAACGGCATTATGAACGTTGTGGCGAAGGACAAGGCGACGAGCAAAGAGCAGAGCATCCAGATCACGGCGTCGACGAACCTCAGCGACGATGAGGTGGACCGGCTGGTGCGGGAGGCGAAAGAGAACGAGACTACGGACCTGCAGCAGCGGCAGCTGGTGGAAAGCCGCAACGCGGCGGACAGCCTGATCTACGCCACGGAGAAGTCTTTGGGCGAGTTGGGCGACAAGGTGCCGCTGTCGGATCGGGAGCAGATAGAGCAGACGATTGGCGAGTTGCGGGTTGCGATGGAGGGTGAGGATCACGAGCGGATCACCAGCCTGACGGAGCAGTTGCAGCAGGCGAGCTCTGCGCTGGCCCAGCAGGTGTACCAGCAGCAGGCAGAGGATAATGGAACCGGGCCGGGCGCCGCGGGCGAAGCGGACGGCACGGGTACGCCTGATGAGGACGACGTGGTGGAAGGCGAATTCCGGCAGGTGTAGGCGGCAGTTCGAACCAGGGTTGCCGTCCTGGGCGCATTAACGATACGATGTAGAGAAACCGGGCGCCCTGTGCCCGGTTTCGCGTCCTTGGTGCTGGTCTCGAGAGCCGGATGGCGGTGAGACGGTGTTGGTTCGGGGGGTGCCAGCGGTGAGTGGGTTAGGGGCCAAGATTAGCGGAGAACGGACCAGTGGACTATAGAGATTACTACGCGGTGCTGGGCGTGCGCCGGAAGGCGAGCGCCGATGACATCAAGAAGGCGTATCGCAAGCTGGCGCGCAAGTATCATCCCGATGTCAACGACGGCGATGCGGCTGCTGAACAGAAGTTCAAAGAGATCAGTGAGGCCTATGCGGTCCTGTCTGACGATGCGAAGCGGCGGACGTATGACAAGTTCGGTGCGCAATGGAAGCAGTATGAGCAGAGCGGACAGAATTTCGATTGGTCTCAGTGGTACAATGCCGGCGGCGCGGAGCGTCAGCAGGGCCGAACGGTGAGCCCTGAAGAGTTTGAGCAGATGTTCGGGGGGATGGCCGGCGGCGGCGGCTCTTTTTCTGATTTCTTTCAGCAGCTATTTGGCGGCATGCCGGCGCAGACGCGCAAAGCGACGCGGCAGACACCTCATCCCAGTTTCGGCCGCCCCAACAGCGACCAGACGGTCCCGGTTGAGATTGCGCTGGAAGAGGCGTTCATGGGGACCAAGCGGACGGTGCAGCAGGGCGATTCGCGGTTCGAGGTAACGATTCCGGCCGGGGTCAGGACGGGGTCGAAGGTGCGGGCGGGCGACCTGATCATGACGGTGACGGTCCAGCCGCACAAGGATTTTGAGGTGGTGGGGACGGATTTGCGCACGAAGGTTCCGGTGGACCTTTTCACGGCGCTTCTTGGGGGCGAGGCACGCGTCCCGACCATGCAGGGGGCGGTGGCGCTGACGATCCCGCCGGACACGCAGAACGGGAAGGTCTTCCGGCTGAAGGGTCAGGGCATGCCGGATGTGAAGGATAACAAGAATCGGGGGGACCTGCTGGTGGAGGTGGTGGTTGAGCTGCCCGTGCCTCTGAGTGGGGAGGCCAAGCGGCTTGTCGAGAGTTTGCAGCGGGAATCTCCGGATTTGGGTCCGGGGTAGAATAGACTTTGGTCGTACTGTGCGCATTGCTGAACGTTCGCTCCGCGTCGGGGCCTTCGTCCCGGTTGGAGGCAGAGGAGAGGAAACACCAAGCAGCCATTTTTGAACTGCATGATTGATATTGCCGAGCCTTTCACATTGCCAGTTCCGCTCGTCACCAAGCTATGGTGTTGCCGCCGAAGGCATGCGCTGCAGGGATGGGAAGCAGCCTGCCGGAGTCATGGGGTGGGCGGCGGCCGATAGGGGGCGGGATTGATGGGACGGGCAGTTCATGCAGAACAGCGGACTGCTGGTGAAAGGAGATTTGTGTACGCTGGCCGGAGGCGCGGTTTCCGGAGTCGAATAGAGCCACAACTGCGTTTCGCCGTTCTGTTTGTGGTTGCATGTGCGCTGACGGTTGTGCTGGGCGCATGCAGCAGGGAGGCGAATCCGACAAGCGAAGAACCTGAAGTCACCGTCCTTTTGCTAACCCCGACAGCGACGGTTGCCCCTGCGACGAGTACACCCGAGCCAACAGTTCCACCGCCCACGTCCACACCTGTTCCAGAGCCGGTGGAGGAGCCGCCTCCTTTTCCGACGCCGGACGTTGATCTGAGCGACTATTCGGTCTACGGCGAGACGCTGCTGGAAGCTTTTGCAGAGGATGCGGCCAGGCTGCCAGACGCGCCGCACTACTATATCGAGGCTCGCCTCGTGCCGGGTGAAGTTCCAAGCCTGGAGGGTGTACAGCGGGTGCGGATTACAAATCAGGAGGAGGGCAGCCTTACTGAGCTTTATTTCCGGCTGTATCCCAATTTGCCTGCTTACGAGGGTACGGCGCAGGTGAGCCGGGCGCTGGTTGACGGGAAGGTGGCGACGGTTGGGGACCTTTACGACGGTACGGCTGTGTTCATCCCGCTTGAAGGCGGGCTGGCTGCGGGGGAAACAACGGATGTGACGCTCTGGTTTCGGGCCACGCTGCCGACGCAGGTGAGCGCGGGTACGGCGGGGGCGGGCTTATACGGGTTTGTGGAAGGCGTTTATGATCTGGCCGGTTTCTATCCCACGCTGGCAGTTTACGACCACAGGGGTTGGGACCTGGACGCGGGCGCGAGATTCGGTGACTCGCTCTTTGCGGATATCGGTTACTATCAGGTGGCGCTGACTGTACCCGAGGCGTTGTCGGTGGTTGCGAGCGGCTCGACGCTGGCGCAGGAGCTGAACAGTGACGGCACGACCACGTGGCGGATTGCGGCGGGGCCGGTGCGCTCCTTTTATGCGGCTGTGACCGACCGCTGGGAGGCGGTCAGCGAGGATGTGGATGGGATAACGGTCAACTCGTACTATCCGGCGGGGGGTCTGGCCTCTGCGCAGACGGCACTGAGTTACACGACGGGCAGCCTGGGCGTGTTTAACAGGATGTTCGGACAGTATCCGTATCGCGAGCTGGATGTTGTGCCGCTGCCGACGACGGCGTTCGGGATGGAGCACGCCGGGCTGCTGGCGCTGGCGGCGAACTTTTACGGGGAGGGCGGCGGCGGTTTCAGCATCGCCACGCCGCACGAGGTGGCCCACCAGTGGTTTTTCAACCTGGTGGGCAACGATCAGCCGGATGAGCCGTGGCTGGACGAGTCACTTGCGAACTATGCGGTCTTTTTGTATTACGAGGCGGTAGACTGGCCACAGATGCAGACGGTGATGATGGAGAACGTCTTCCGGTACCGCTACGATGCGGCGCGGAACCTGGGGATAGACAGGCCGGTCAGCGGCGCGGTTGTCGGGTTCGATCAGAGCAATTACATCAACATCATCTACAGCAAGGGACCGCTGTTCCTGCACGCGGTGCGTGAGCGGATGGGCGATGCGGCGTTTTTCGCGGCACTGCTTGACTATGCGCAGACGCATCGCTACGGGATCGCCTATGCCGAGGATCTTTTTGGTATATTCCGGCGACACAGCGGCAGTCCGATCGACGATCTAATCGCTCTCTGGATATATGGAGAGTGAGGAACAAACCGATGAGAAGCTTTCCCCTAGCCTCGCTGTGGCGGCGTGGACAGGACGCCGCCGCTGACATTCTAGCCCAACAGGAACACCGTCCCTGGCCCCTGCCCGATCGCCCGTGGTTCATGTTTCAGTCGTGGCAGGACCTTCTGTTTGCGCACTGGCCCGTACCCGCCCCGGAGATCGAAAAGCTGCTGCCGTCCGGCCTGACGCTGGACAGGTACGCGGGTGAGGCGTGGGTGACAGTGGTCCCTTTTCGCATGTCGGGTGTGCGACAGCGGTTTACGCCGGCGGCGCCGTGGATTTCCTCTTTTCCGGAACTAAATGTGCGTACGTACGTAAAGAGTAGCGGAGGAGGGGAGCCCAGGCCGGGCGTGTTCTTTTTCAGCCTGGACGCGGGCAATCCGCTGGCGGTGGCGATGGCGCGGAGATCCTATCATCTGCCCTATTTCCGGGCGCAGATGGCGTGCAGGATCGAAGACGGCGGCATTCGTTATTCCAGCCGGCGCACGCACAGGGGCGCGCCGGAGGCGGACTTTCGGGCCGTCTACCGGCCGACGGGGGCGGTCTACCGGGCGGCGCCAGATTCGTTGGAGCAGTGGCTGATGGAGAGGTACTGTCTGTACAGTGTGGATGGAAGCGGGCGCGTTTATCGGGGTGAGATCCACCACCGTCGCTGGCCGCTACAGCCGGCTGAGGCGGAGTTTGAGCGCAACTGGCTGGCGCAGGCGCACGGGATTTTTCTGCCGGAAAGGGAGCCGCTTCTGCATTTTGCCAGGAGGCTGGATGTGTTGGCCTGGCGGATAGAGGAAGTCGTTGAATGAATGTAATTTCCGAGATATTGGATACGGTTTTTGGTCTGTTGCGCAGCGAGGGCCTGCAGGAATGGGGCGTTTGGAGCTATCCGCTGCTGACCGGGCTGGTGATCCTGGAGGGGCGGATCGTGACGCTGCTGGCGGCGGTTGCTTCTTCGCTGGGTTATATGCGCCTGCCGCTGGTGATAGTCTGCGCAATCGTTGGGGGCCTTGTCGCTGACGGCTTGTGGTATTTGCTCGGCTACAGGTATGGGAAGGAGCCTGTGCTGCGTTATGGCCGGTGGCTGGGGCTGCGACGCCATCACCTGGAGCAGGTGCAGTCGGAAATGCAGGAGCACGGTCCCCGATTGCTGTTCATCGCCAAGGCGTTTTCGGTGCTAGTGATCCCGGTTCTGGTCGCGGCGGGTATGGCACGCGTGCCTTTCCGGCGCTGGTTTCCGATCGTCCTATTGGGTGAGCTCATGTGGGTGCCGGCGCTGGCGGTGATCGGATACCAGACAACGGAGGTGGTGCGCCGGGTGGAGTTGGGTCTGCATTATCTGCCGATGGCAGGCGGTGCGGCGCTGCTGGTCCTGATGCTGGTGGCGGCGCGGCGGCTGAAGGCGGGGCGAGCGGGTGCTGGATGGAGACTTCCGGTGTCCTGGCCCGATGCCTATATTACCTATCAGACGGAGGTTGCTCCGATTCTGAACATGTACGGCAGCATGGCGGCCGTTAGCTTGAGTCAAGTGGTTGCGCCGTTACGGCCGGAGATGGCTGTGGCGAGGGTGTCGGGACGGAGGGGCCGCAGGGATCCGTTGTTCCTAGGTTGGTAGGGAGGATCTGGCGCCAGACGCGGAATTGATCGAGGGCTGACATCGCGAAATTACGGTGTGCGGAAGGCAAGGAGAGAGTAGCTGTTTGCTACTCTCTCTTTTTTTGAGCTGACTACAGGACCTTATTCGACGCAGAAGGGTAAATGGACGAGGTCGAAATCGTTGTGGCGTACGCGGCTCAGACTTACGGGAACACAGCCGCTGAGCTGGTTGCCGCTGAGGCTGAATCCCTGCAGAAGGGCGAGGTTGCCCAGCTCCGAAGGTATTTCTCCGCTGAGCTGGTTGTCCTGCAGGTAGAGCCAGGTCAGGTGAGGAAGATGTCCGAGTACGGAAGGTATGGAGCCAGTCAGCTCATTTTGGCGCAGGAAGAGGATGCGCAGATTGGTGAGGCGGCCGAGTTCGGTCGGGATCGGTCCGCTCAGTTGATTTTCGTCGAGATCGAGGACACGCAAATGGGCCAGATTGCCGAGTTCGGGCGGGATCGGCCCGCTCAACTCGTTTTCATCCAGATAGAGGGTGCGGACTTCGGCGAGGTTGCCCAATTCAGGTGGAATGGAACCGGTCAGATCGTTTTCTTCAAGTGAAAAGAGACTCACGTTGACGAGATTGCCCAGCTCTGGCGGGATAGGGCCGGACAGCCGGTTCTCTTCGAGGTAGAGTGTGCGGAGCTCGATCAGGTTGCCGAGCTGAGGCGGGATGGTGCCGGTCAGTCGATTCTCGTCGAGGAAGAGGGTCCGCAGCGCGGCGAGGTTGCCGAGCTGGGAGGGAATCGGGCCACTAAGCTGGTTTCCGGTCAGGTCAAGTCTTTCCAGATTGGTGAGGTTGCCGAGATCCGGCGGGATCTGGCCTGTGAGCCGGTTTCGGTCGAGGTCGAGGGTCGTGAGGTGGGTCAGGTAGCCGATTTCGGGCGGGATGGGACCGGTAAGTTGATTGTCGTCGATTACCAGCCTGGTCAGATGGGACAGGCGTCCGATGACGGCCGGAATTGAACCGCTCAACTGATTTCCACGCAGGTCGAGGCTGGTTACGCGGCCGTTGAGGTCGGTGGTTACGCCGTACCAAGTGCTGAGCGGTTCGTCGCTGAGCCAGTTTTCGCTGTTTACCCAGTCGTCTCCGCCGAGGGCGATGTAGAGTGAGGTGAGTGCGGCGCGGTCAAGGCCCTGCAGCGCCTGGTGAGTAAGTGTCCTCAGGGAAACGCGGTAGAGGGCAAAGAGCAGATCGCCGTTCAGACCGAAGAGTGACTCCGTTGCCGATTCTGCGGTCGCGGGTGATGGACAGAAGGGCAGGTCCAGCTGTTCGCTGTCGACGGAAGCGGCGTTGCGCCAGCTAGCGGGGATGCAGCCGGACAGCGGATTTCCGTTGATATTCCACTCACTCAGTTGGGGGAGGGCGTCCAGCTCTGGCGGGATTTCGCCCCTCAAATCGTTTCCTGCCAGCTGGAGAGACTGAAGGTGTGTGAGATTGCCCAATTCGGGTGGGATAGGACCGCTCAGCTCATTGTCATTGAGCAGCAGTGTCCGAAGTTGGGAGAGGTTCCCCAGTTCGGGCGGGATGGGCCCGCTGAGACCGCATTCGTCAAGATAGAGTGAGCGCAGCTGGGTGAGGTTGCCCAGTTCGGCGGGAATGGGTCCACTCAGATCGTTTTCGTCGAGATCGAGTGAGCGGAGCTGGGTGAGGTTGCCCAGTTCGGCGGGGATGGACCCGCTCAGGTTGTTTTCCTCCAGCGACATGGCGCGCAGGTGGGTGAGGTTGCCCAGTTCAGGCGGGATTTCGCCACTCAGTTGGTTTTCTTCGATGAACATTGTCTGCAAGTTGGCGAGGAAACCGAGTTGGGGCGGGATTGCTCCGATCAGCTGATTTTCGTCGAAGTAGAGCGTTCGCAGCTCTGTGAGGGAGCCGATTTCGGGCGGGATAGAGCCGCTCAACTGATTGCCCGAGAGGTCCAGCCTTTCCAGGCGTATGAGGTTTCCCAATTCGGGGGGAATGGAACCGGTTAACTGGTTTCGGTCGAGGTCGAGCCATTGCAGTTGGGCCAGGTTTCCCAGTTCCGGGGGGATTTCGCCGCTCAGGAGATTGTCGTCGATCACGAGTCGTACCAGTTGGGTGAGGGAACCCAACTGCGGGGGGATGGTACCGCTCAGCCGATTTCCGCGAAGGCTTAACTGGGTTACGCGTCCGTTGTCGTCCGTGGTGACGCCGTACCATGCGCTGAGGGGTTTGTCGGTCAGCCAGTTCTGACTGTTCACCCAGTTTGCGCCGTCGGTGGCGTTGAAGAGGGCGGTCAATGCGACGCGGTCGGCGTCGCCGCCGGGCTGTTCATCGCTTTGGGCATAGATGGTGGACGCTGCCAGAGATTGGGTGAGCGTGATCAGGATGGCAATGAGCAGCAGGGCCCCGCGGTAATGAAACGGGGCGATGAAACGTCTCTGTTTCATGGTTGAGCGTCCTCCTCACACAGTGAACTGATTGCAGAAGATAGTTTCAGCAGCCTGTTGGCGGCACCGCAGATGATCCCAGGCATGTTGCGATCCGGGTGTCACTCAACTCGGAACGAATCGACTATCTGGTCTATCACGGGCTGGTTGGCGGCGGCGACGTCCGGGCGAGCCGCGATTGTAAGCAGATAGGCGGTCTGGTCGGCGCGCAGGATAGTTATATCAAGATGAGCGGTCAGGAGATGGGATGGATCGCCCAATCTGATGGCGGCCACAGCGCGGATGAATGGAAGGCCGTTGCTTGTGCCCGTCTCGACAGCTATCGACTGTATATCGCCCCAAGCGGCGACAGCGCTTTCAGCGAGGGCAGGCCAGTCTTCGTCAGAAAGGTCTTTCGGCAGCGGCGCGGTGGACACGATCAGGAAGGTTGGAAAGATTGGGACGGTGTACATGCTTTCCGGGTCCGGTTCGACGGCGAAGACGCCGAGTCGCTCTCCTTCGGGCGTGTCCAGAAAGGCTCGCAGCTGCTGCGTTGCCGTCTCACCGTCGAGCAGGCCTGTTACCTGGTCCAGTTCTCCTTCCTGCAGGTCGAAGGCCAACCAGTTGAATGGTACGGCAAGAGAGTAGCCCAGGCGGCCGTCCACGATGGGTATCCAGAATCTGGGAAGATTGGCGGCGGGAACAGAGGTCGATGAACCGGTCTGGCCTTGTTCTCCAGCCGGGGTTTGCGCCGGCTGTGCGGCGGTCCCCTGTTCGGGCAAGACTGGCCGGAAGGATTGGACGATCTGGTGGATCACAATTCGTTTGGCCAAGGCGTTGCTCAGGCGGGTCGCAATCAGGAGTGTATAGGCCGCCTGGTCAGCACGGACGATGGTTATGTCGAGATGGGCGGTCAGGCCGGCGCCGCGGCCTCCCAGTTGGTAGACGGCGGCGGCTCTGACTGCGGGCAGATCGTTGAGGGCGCCAAGCCTGACGCTTTCGATGCGGGCTTCGCCGAGAGCAGAGATGGCGTCTTCAACGAGGGCAACCCATTGATCGTCGGTTACGCCGTCTGGAAACTGGGTGACCGACACGTTGAGAAAGGTAGGGAAGGGCGGACGGGCGAACAGCTCGCTGGGATCGGGGTCGACGGCCAAGAGTCCAAGGTTTTGGCCGGCAGGGGAGGCCATGTACTGGCGCAGCTGCTGCGATGCGGCGCGGCCGCCCAGCATGCCGGCGATCCTGTCGAGGTCGCCCGATTGGAGGTCGAAGGTCAACCAGTTGGCGGGAACGGCGAGCGAATAGCCGAGCGATTCGTCGGTAATTTCTTTCCAGCCCGGTGAAATGGTAGCGGTGGACACCGGAACAGGCAGCGACGAAGAGGAGCGATTCGTCAGAGATGCCGGGAGGCCTGTCAGCCAGGTCAGTTCGGGCGGGGAGACTGTTGTGGGTACCGTCCGGGTTGCTGGCGATAGTTCCTGTGCCGACAGCGGTCTGGGCGCAACGATCATCAGGATGAACAGTGCCGCCGTCATGGCCAGGAGGCGTAATCGGTACATATTTGTAGCTCCTCGAGCAGCGCAGTCTGGTGTTCCGGTTCCGCTGTCAGTAGATGGTGGAACCGACAGCCTGTGAAGAAGATCGAAAGCAAACCCCGGCACAGGCGACGTTGTTTCAGACGTAATTTGCGTTCTCAGGCGGGGGCGCCGAGGGATGTGATGCTGCCAGGATTCTCGACCGGACAATCGAATCAGTTGCAGTTATAGAGTACATAACAACGGGCAAAGACGTCAACCTTGCCATGTAATTGCCAGCACCTCCACGAATGCAGGTCCGGGGCGCGGCGGCGGCCGGGTACGCGGTCGAGGCAGTTGTGTGCCGAGTGTACCGGAGGGGCGAAGAGTGCTGCAACGGTGCGGCCGGTGGGGTGCAACCCGGATTTGGGGTGGGAACAGTTTGGCGGGGAATCAGTGCCAGCGGTGGCTGGCGTTGTTTACCGTCTTTGGGCGAGACGCAGTGCAGGCGGCAGGCCTGGCCGTACGGTGGTGTCCGTCAGTTGGGGAGGGTGTGAGGGCAGGCACATGGCCGGCACGTAAGGGGACCTGATGGCACTGGCGGGACGTGGTCGGGCTGGACACCTTCGATTAGGCACCTGTTACGAATATCGACACCAGGTCGATGAGGCATGTTGTTGGGGGGGGGCGTTGCGGGGGCTCCGCCCCCGCACAAGGGAGGGCCGAATAGGCCCGACCGCCCAAACTGCAGTGGTCAGTGGTTAGTGGTCAGTTGTCAGAGACTGCGTTTGGTCTGCCTCAGAATTGATCGCGGACTGGACATGGCTCCGTTGCTACCCGGGGTACAGGAAAGTTCACCCCAATACTGGGATGCACCCCGGCCGGTGGGAGAATTTGAAGGGGGGTCATTGCTATGCTAGTCTGTTTTCGGGCCGGGCAGGCATGGACTGTGAAAGGCCATGGGAACGGCGCAGTATTTTGAGACTCGGTAACCCCCGAGCGATATCAAAATGGAATACGTACACGACCGAATCTCCTCTCCTCGCAGTTTCGCGTTCTCCAAAACAGGATAGTATGCCCTACCACCCCGCGGCGAATGGGACGCGCGTCCGGTTGGGCTTTCCCGTCAAGGTGTTGGGGGCAGCGGGGCTGCGTTCGCACGACAGCCGTCGCTGGCAGAACCAGCCGCACCTGAGCGTCAGTCTGGCCTACTTGCGCGACATTTTTCTCTATCTGGAGCGAAAGGAGATCCGGTTTTACCGGATGGCCGGTCAGCTTGCTCCTTATCTTACGCATCCGGAGTTGCCGGCGTTCCACAATCAGCTTGACGAATGTTCGACGGAGCTGGCGGCGATAGGTGATCTGGCGCGGGAGCAGGGTGTGCGCTTAACGCTGCATCCTGGCTTCTACGTGCAGTTGAGCCATCCGGATCCCTCCCTGGCGGCGCGGTCGAGCCTGGAGCTGGCTGCGGCGACTTCTCTGCTGGATGGGATGGGGCTTGATGCGGCCAGTGTGGTTGTCGTTCACGTGGGGGGCGGCCACGGGGATTTAGCGGCGGCGTTGGACCGGTTCGCGCGTGCGGCCAATTTGCTGGCGGACAGTGTGCGGAGGCGCCTGGTATTGGAGAACGGAGACAGGCAGTTCAGTCTGGGCGATGTGCTGTGGGTGCAGAGGCGGACAGGGATCCCGGTGGTCCTGGACACGCTCCACCACCGTTGCCACAACCCGGATGCGATTCCGCCGTTGGATGCGCTGAAGATCGCGCTGGCGACCTGGCCGGAGGATGTAGTTCCGAAGATCCATGTGAGCAGCCCGCGTACGGCGGTGCGTACGCTCTATCGTGATGGCGCGGCGCGCGTACAGATGCCGCTGCCGCATCAGCACAGCGACTTTCTGCACCCGTTTGAGGTCATCGACCTGCTGGGGGCGGCGGTTTCTGCGCAGTTGCGGTCGTTTGACGTTATGCTGGAGGCGAAGGCGAAGGATGTAGCGTTGCTGCGATTGCGGGAGCAGATCAGCAGGTTCGCGCCGAATCTGGCGCGGCATGTACAGTAGGGGGTAAAGGCCTGAAGATGTCCCAGGAATACAAGGATCCGTACAGTCTGAAGCGGACAGTTCTGGTCGCGGTGGTGAACAACCAGGCCGACCTGCGGCGGGCGGCATCGGAGGGCTGGTACCGCATACCCCAGAGGCGGGCGCCGCGGCGGGTTGGCGCGGACTATTTGGCGTTTTATCAGACGGGCGCGTTCGGGAGTGAAGCGGAGGCGCGGACGGTCAGTTACTATGCGGCGATCCGGCGCTATCAGCTGTTGTCGCGGGCGGAGCTGCTGCCGGATGAGGCGGACCATGCGCGGGCGGAGGAGTACTATTTCCGCATTGAGATCGGCACGTTGATGCGTTTGGCGCGGCCGGTGCCGGCAACGACGTTCAGGCGGCTAACCTTTATTCATACGACGTTGGAGCGCCTTTTGAACGCGAAGGACGTTACGGAGTTGAAGCTGGAGGGGGAACCGTTCCAGACGCTGTGGAGCGCGCTGCGTGCGAGCCGGTTGAGGCCGCTTCCCAACCGGTTGGCGGGAGAGTGGCCGGTTGACATTGCGCTGCGGGTGCGAAACGGGTATCTTGGAATCCGACTCGATGAGGCCAGCGACATGCGAGAAACATCGGGGCCGGGGGATCGGTGGCGGGTTCTGCGCATCCCGGAAAGCCAGATTGAGACTGACCTGGCGGGCTGCCTGCAGGAGGTCGGGGCGGCGCTGGTGGACCTGGGCGGCTCGCTTGACGCGAAGCCGGGACGGGAGATGGTGCTTTAGGGCAGTAGAGATCAGGAGGAGCCTGGTATGGAACTGACTGTCAACGGAAAAGGCTATACGCTGGATGTTCCCGGCGAGGAGAGGTTGCTGTGGGTACTGCGGGACTGGCTGGGGCTGACGGGGACGAAGTTCGGTTGCGGCATCGGTATTTGCGGCGCGTGCACTGTGCATGTGAACGGTGCGGCGGTGCGGTCGTGCCTGATGCCGCTGGCCGCGGTTGCGGGGGCGGACATTCGCACGATTGAGGGGCTGGCGGCGATGGACGACAGCGGCACGATCAGGCTGCATCCGGTCCAGCAGGCGTTTGTCGATCACCAAGTACCGCAGTGCGGCTGGTGCATGAGCGGACAGATCATGCAGGCGGCCTCGTTCCTGACGCAGAATCCGCAGCCAACTGAAGAGGAGACGGTGCGGGCGATGAGCGCGAATTACTGCCGCTGCGGTTGCTATGTGCGCATCCGGCAGGCGGTTCAACAGGCGGCCGGGATGGCAGGCGGGGGGGAGGTCGGGACATGACGCGGGAACGCGATGGTTACGACCCGGTCGAGGCGCGTGAAGCGTCGGCCGTTGGAGAGAGCGGAGACGGTGGAGCGGAGGGGGCTGAGCCCGTTCGGTCAACGAAACGGCGCTGGCGGCTGACGCGGCGCGGTTTTCTGATCGGTCTGGGGGCGGCAGGAGCCGGCTTGGCGGTGGGCGCGTATTTCGGTAGGCCGGTTCTCAACGAAATCATGGCGGAGAGTATGGCAGAGGCTGAACACGCCGGGAGCAGCTTTATGCAACTGCCTGACGATCCGCCGCTTTGGCTGGAGGTATTGGAGGACAGCCGCATACGTCTGTCTCTGACCAAGGTGGAGATGGGGCAGGGGGTTCATACTTCGATCGCCCAGATCGCGGTTGAGGAGTTGGGCATCAGTTGGGATGACCTGGTGGTGGAGCAGGCGGATACCTCTTCAAAGCTGGTGGACGGCATGGGTACCGGCGGCAGCTTTTCGGTTGCAACCAGTTACGGGCCGCTGCGCCGTGCGGCCGCGGGCATGCGCAGTTTGCTGCAGCAGGAGGCGGCGGTGGTGTTAGAGCAGCCGGAGGCGGCTCTGCGAGTTGCGGGAAGGGGGTTTGTTGTCGCGGACACTCCTGAGAAGAAGGCTGACTTCTACAGTCTGGCGGGAGCGGTTACGAGCTGGGACCTTCCGGAGGAGGAGGCGCTGCAGCTGAAAGCGACGGAAGAGTTTACCGTCGTCGGACAGCCGGTGGCGCGCATTGACGTTCCCGACAAGGTAACAGGGAAGGCCGTTTATGGTTATGACATGCGCGTGCCCAATATGCTATATGGCGCTGTTGCACGGCCACCAACACTGGAGGCCAAACTGGTCGGCGCGTCAGCAGGCGAGGCGGCAGCGATGGATGGCGTCGAAGAGATCGTAATCGACGTGGAAAACGGCTTTGCCGGGGTGGTGGCGAACTCTCGCAGCGCGGCCTGGTCGGCGGTGAAGGCGATGGAGACGGAGTGGGATGAAGGGCACCCGTGGCAGCAGGAGGAGATCGAGGCGCTGATCGAACCGTCAGGGGAGGGCGGCATCACGATCCAGCGCGAGGGCAATGCCGCCGGTGTGCTGAGGAAAGAGGCCGCGATCACGGCCACGTACCGTTCGCCGTTTGCGGTACAGGCTCCGCTTGAGACACCGGCAGCGCTCGCGGATGTACAGGACGGCCAGGTGACGGTGTGGGTGTCGACCCAGTCTCACGAAAGGGCGAAGGGGTTGATCGCCGAGGCGCTCGGGGTGGAAGCCGACACAGTTCGGGTTGTCCCGACCTATCTCGGAGGCGGCTTTGGCGCCAAGCTCGATACCGGGGTGGCGGTTGAAGCGGCGCGGCTGTCGAGGGCAGCCGGCGGACCAGTGCATGTGGGATGGGACCGAACGGAGGCGATGCTTCATGGCTACCTGCGGCCGCCGACGAAAAGCGTTCTCTCCGGTGCACTAGACGGGAACGGACGGATCGTCGCCATGGAGCACCTTCAGGGCAGCAGCGACGTGGCCTTCAGTTTCATGCCTGCGTTCATGGAAATGGTGATGGGCGCGGACTTCGGCGCAACGGTGGGGGCGCGAATCGACTATGACGTGCCCAACCGCACAGTGACGGCTTGGCGAAAGACACTGCCGGTGTGGACCGGCTGGTGGCGGGGGCTGGGACTTTTCGCGAATACGTTTGCGGTTGAGAGTTTCGTTGATGAGCTGGCAGCAGCGGCAGGCGCGGACCCGCTTCAGTTCCGTCTCGATCATTTACCGGACAGTCCTGCGGGTGGGCGCAAGAGGGCGGTATTGGAAGCGGTGGCGGACCTGAGCGGCTGGGGGAGCGCGCCGCCTGATGGCCGGGCAAGGGGCGTCGCCTGTTTTGGATCGAATACAGTGGTGGCACAGGTGGCGGAGGTGTCGGTGGACGAAGGGTCCGGGGAGGTCGCCGTTCACAGGGTGGACTGTGCGGTGGACTGCGGGCTGGTGGTGAACCCCGATGGGGCGAAGGCGCAGATAGAGGGGAACGTGATGTGGGGCGTGGGGTCGACACTGATCGAGCAGGCGTACGTGAAGGACGGACGGCTGGAATTGAGCAATTTCGAGAGCTATCCGCTGTTGACGATGCGTGATGCGCCGGATGTCCGTTCCGTGCTTGTGGACACGGGCATTGAAACGCCCTACGGTATGGGTGAGCCGCCGATTGGGCCGGTGGGCGCGGCGATCGGCAACGCGTTTACGGCGGCGACGGGCAGGCGGGTCCAGACATTGCCGATGACGCCGGCGCGTGTTCTGGAGGCGCTGGCAGGGATTGGATCCTGACCCGGGGGCGGCCCGGTTATACGCTACGGGCGTGGTCAGTTTTGTTCGCCGGAGAGGCCCAGTTCGGGGGCGATCTCTTTCATGGCATCGAGGACGCGTTGCACGTGCTCGTCGAAGGGTTCGCCCAGTTCCTCGATGAAGTGGAGATTCTCTGCGCGATCGATAGCGGCGGTGAAGCGCTTGTCCTTCCACTTTCTTTTGACGGATCTGAGCCTTACGCCGCGCAGGTCCTTGTCGGGGCGCACGTAGGCGCAGGCGAGGATGAGGCCGGTCAACTCGTCGCAGGCCAGAAGGGCTTTGTCGAGCTTTGACTGGCGCGGGACGCCGAGGAAGGTGGCGTGGGCCTCGATAGCGTGGATGAACTCAGACGGGTAGTCGTGCTGGCGGAAGAGGCGCAGCGCGGTGCGGGGATGGCCGTTCTCCTGGTCGTCCATGTCGGGAAAGCGGTCGTAGTCCAGATCGTGGAGCAGACCTGTCAGTCCCCAGAGATCCTCATCTTCGCCATAGTGACGGGCGTAGACGCGCATGGCGGCTTCCACGGCGAGCATGTGGCGGCGCAGACCCTCGTTTTCGACCCATTCATACAGTAGTTGTACAGCTTCATTCCGACTGGGCAGGGGCATATCGGCTCCTCTAGTCTGAAGTGGGAACGGGGCCGCTTGGCGCGAGTTGGGGCGTGGCGGCGGCGGCACTTTGCGCTGGTGTAAGTTGAGCGGTTAGAGCATTGCGGGTTGGCGACGTGATTGTCACGTCGCGCCGGCCATAGACGATCTGGCGGCTGCCGGCTATGTAGGGGTGTTCGCTGCCGTCGGCCCGGTCGCGCCAGAGGAGTTTGCCAGTGGCTTGGGCGCGGCGGGCGCTGTAGCCTACGGCTTCACTGAAGTTTGCGCCACTGAGCCACTGGCGCAGAAAGAGGCTGAGGCTAGGCTCCGGCAGCCAGTTGACGGCGTGTGCGCCATTAACGGCTTGGGCGCCCAATGCCAGCCAGGTGGAGGCGAGGCTGGCGCCGTAGCAGTTGAGTCCGTAGACTATGCGCAGGTCGAGGAGGGAGGTATCCTCGACGTAGCGGGCGAGCAGTTGGTCGAACGCGGCTGCGTCGACGAGCTCCTGTCCTTTGTAGCCGATCAGGCAGCGTTCTTGTCCGTGCACGAGGAGAAGCTGGTCGACGGTATGGGTGGCGCTGACGTCGATGAGGGCGCGGGTCAGATTGGCGGCAGTGGCGGCGTCATCTTCAAGGATAACGACGCGTTGGTAGCGGCGGTAGGCGCCGAGGCGACGCAGCAGGAGCTTGGCGTATTCTTCGGTCAGCCAATCGATGGCGGTCATCGCCCATTGGGGCAGGTTGACGCCGTGGATGTGGCCGACGTTTTCGAGGAAGACTATCAGAGCCAAGGGCTTGCCAGCGGCGGGCGCGGCGCTGCCGGACAGGTCTGCGGATGGTCTTGAAGCCTGAGGCGGGCGATTGGTGCGGGTGGAGTTGGCGGGCGTCCGGGCAAGGGCCATGGGGCGTGCAGAGTGACGCGGCGCGGGGCGGGCCGCTCAGAATTGGAAGCGGCCGTTGGCGTCAACGACGCGAACTTTGAAGTTTTCGACGAAGGGCTCGAGGCCGGCGATCAGTTCCTGCCACTCGTTTGAGCTGAGGATGCGGGCGGCGTCTTCTTTATCTTCCAGGACTCCGCCGCCAAGGATCTGGGGGGCTTCACCCCAGAGCGTGTACCAGGCGTCGGTGATGCGCAGACCCAACTGAGCAAGTCCGGGGGCCAGCGTTTGCACGACGTAACGCTGGCAGTCTTCTTCATGCCCTTCCCGCATATCGTAACTCAGAAGTACTTTGACCATGCTACCGTCCTCAAGGGCTGGGAGATAGTCCTGCGGCGTTCTGCCCGTCGCCAGGAGTCGGAAGAGCTGGAATCGGAAGCGCTAAAGCGGGACTATGTGACCGATTCCGAAGACCAGTATAGCACAGACGAACGGCACAGCGCATAGTGGGCGCAGGTGCGGAAACTGTTCGACAGGCCTCAGTTCGCAGGGGACGCATGGTTAGATCGTGCTACCTACCGACTCCAGAGTAGAAGGCGCATCAGTCGGAGGCCAGGGAGAGAACGGTGTGGAGCCGCACTTCGGCCTGGCGGCGGAACTTTTCGACACTGATGGAGCGGAAGAGCCAGACGGCCAAGAGCAGGCCGACGATTTCAAGGGAGAAAACGGCTGCGTAGCCCATCAGCGGGTTGCTGGTCAGCAAGAAGAACAGATCGTAGAGCAGACCGCTGATGACATTGCCTATGGCCTGACCGGCGAAATTTGCTACGCTCCAGGCGCCAATGTAGAGGCCGGCGGCCTGGGGCACGGTCATGTCCAGCATGAAACTGAGATTGCTGACAGTCATGAGGCCACCGCCCAGCCCTAACAGAAAGACGGAGCCGATAAACAGGTTTGAATTGCCGAGCAGGCCGGCTGAGATGATAGAGGCGAAGGCAATGGCGGTCACGCAGGCGCCCACGTTTGCGCCGGTTTTTTTCCCAAAGCGATTTGTGAACAAGATTCCGGCCAGGAGGGTGATTAAGATGCCGATTCCCCAGATCGATGTCAAGCGGGTGGTGGCCGCGACCGACATGCCTAGCGCCTTCGCTCCGAAGGGTTCCAGCACTACGTCCTGTGCGTGGATGCTGATCAAGACGATCATGAGGTAGACGAAGAAGCGGCGGGCCTGGGGATTCAAAGCCAGCAGGCGCAAAACCAGCATGGGATCATCGGCACTATTGGCGGGCTGGTCGGTTCTGGCCGATGCGCGGGGCTCGATTCGGTAGCTTCCGATCAGGACAAAGACTACGGAAACCAGCCAGATTACCCCGAAAGCTGTGACGAGCATCTCCTTTGAAATGGCGTTTATGGCGGAGCCGTCCGAGACAGAGGGAGGTGCTGCCAACATCTGGGAAAGACCATAGGTCGTCAAAATCGTTGACAGTATCATAACCGTCCACATGATGCTGACCGCCCGACTACGCCCATTTTGATCGGCCAGCTCGGTAACGAGAGAGAGATAGCTCACGGAGGCGGCGTTGATACCGGCTCCCCAAAGGCAGAAGACGACGGCTGCGGCCCCAAGACCCATCAGAAAGTTATGATCGAGCAGATAGGCTACGTGGACTGTGAAGTAACTGCCGGTCGCCGCGAGCAGCCCGCCGAGGAGAATCCAAGGTGTGCGGTGGTAGTCGGCGGCCGGATGGCGATCCGACCAGTTTCCCAGGAATATCTGCAGTGGGGATAGCAGGTAGGGCAAAGCAACCAGGACGGCCACCAGCGTTACCGGCATCTGCATGTCTGCGATCATGACGCGATTGAGCGTGCTGGTGACTGGAACTACGGTGATGGAGACCCCTACATGTACGAGAGTAAGTTGGGCGAGGACGCGGGCGTTCATAAGCGAAGCGTACCATAGATTTTGCGGGAGTTCCAAGATTCTGAGGTCGACAGGCAGGTCCTGTTTGGGGGCAGTTGAGGCACGGGTTTGCGTGGTAACGAAGCGGGGGGTGCATTCCAGATTTGAGGTGGGAACAGTCTGGCGGGGAATCAGTGCCAGCGGTGGCTGGCGTTGTTTACCGTCTTCGGGCGAGACGCAGAGCAGGCGCCAGGCTTGGTCGTACGGTGGAATCCGTCAGTTGGGGAGGGTGCGAAGGCCGACGCCTACGGGGATCTGATGGGACTGGCGGGACGTGGTCTGGCTGGACACCTTCGAATAGGCACCTGTTACGAATATCGACACCCGGTCGAACAGGCATGTTGTAGGAGAGGGGGCGTTGCGGGGGCGGAGCCCCCGCACAAGGGAGGGCCGAATAGGCCCGACCGCCCAAAACTGCAGTGGTTAGTGGTCAGTGATCAGAGACGGCGTTTCGCCTGAGTCAGAGCTGATCGCGGGCTGACCACGGTTTATCTTCTGCCGGAGTTATACGAGAGGTCGCCAGGTTTTTGGTATGCACCCAAAGCGGGTGTTCGGTTGACGGAGCGTGCGCGCGGGTGATAGACTCTTGCGCGTGATATTGGACTGCAACAAGCAGGCTTGTCTATACGTATTTTTGTGCAGGAGGCGTTGTGACTGAGGTAGGCACTGAGAGCGGCCCCCGGCCGGTTCCCGGCGTTGATCTTGCAGGTAGCGTACCGGTGTTCGGCAGCCGGCCGGGAAGCCAGCTGGTAGACGGCGAATCGTTCGCCGATTTCAGCCGGAAGCGGCTCATATTTGGGGCGTTCACACGGCTTGGTGAGACGCATGTATACCGCGTTGATTGCAAAGCGGGCGACCGTCTGCGGGCGCAGATGTTCGTTCCCGTCCTTCCCCGCGGCGGTTCGGTTATGCCGTCGTTTGCGGTCGTAGCGCGTAGCCTGCCTTACAGTGCGGACACGGAGAAGCTGCCGTTGGAGCTGCCCCATGGCTACAGCGCGATCGTGGCGCCGCCGCCGAGTGAGCTTTTGCAGGCGGTCAAGGATGTTCTGACGCGTGTGCATTACTACCCCGGACCGCTGATCGACTCGCGCACGCTTGTCGGCGGGCGCTGCTATCTTGTGGTATGGACGCCCCACAACCGGATGGGCAAGTATGTGATCTCGATCGGGCATCGCTGGCATTTGCGATGGAGCTATTGGGCGCAGTTGCCGCTGTACTGGTGGCGGATACGGGGCTGGTTCGGTCTGAGCCGTACGGCTGCGCTTTATGTGCTGGCCGGTTTGCTGCTGGTAGTGCTGGCGGTCGCTGCGATTCTGCGGCGCAAAGGCACGAAGCGCCGAAAGACGGATGTCAAAGCGGTCGATACACGCTAACCAATACCAGAGATTTCACTGGCGGCAGTAGCGTTTGGGGGTCAAAGGGACGGATCTGACCTTCGCGGGGACTGGACATTCAGATGACCCGTTGTATTGTAATGACGAAAGGTGGAGACTGTGCGCATCCTTCTCTATTTGGGCAAGGGAGGCGTAGGCAAGACGACGACGGCTGCGGCGACGGCGCTGCGTTGCGCGCAGATGGGCTACCGCACGCTTGTGGTGAGCACGGACATCGCGCACAGCCTGGCGGACAGCCTTGACAGGCCGCTGAAGAGCGAACCAACGGAGGTGACTGCCAACCTGTTTGCGCAGGAGATCAATGTCCTGGACGAAGTACGAAAGAACTGGGGCGCGATGCAGGGCTACATGGGCAAGATTCTGCGTAAGCAGGGGATGAGCAAGACGGTTGCCGAGGAGATGGCGATCATACCGGGCATGGAGGAGATCTTCAGCCTGCTGCACATTTACCGCTATGCGGAGACGCGTGAATTCGACCGGGTGATTGTGGATGCGGCGCCGACGGGCGAGTCGATGCGGCTTCTGGCGATGCCGGAGAGCTTCCAGTGGTATGTGGAGCGTTTCTTCGGTTGGGGGGAGACGGCGATGCGCCTGACCGGCGGGCTGTTGCGGCGGCTGATGCCGGAGCAGGACGCGCTGGCCAGTCTGCCCAAACTGGTGGATGATGTAAAGGCGTTGCAAGAGGTCCTGAGCGATCCAAAGACTACGAGTTACCGGGTCGTGATCAATCCTGAGAAGATGGTGATCAAGGAGGGGGCGCGGGCGGTAACTTATCTGTCGCTGTTCGGATGTCCGGTGGATGCGGTTGTGGTCAACCGCATTCTGCCAGGTGTGCGGGCTCAGGGGGATGGTGGGGGCGCGGCGGACGGGGAGACGGGTCAGGAGGCAGGGGGAGCGGCCGTTTTTGCGCCGAGCAGCGATCCGTATCTGCGCCAACTTCAGGCGCACCAGGCGCGCTACCTGGTTGAAATCGAGCGGGATTTCTACCCGCTGCCAATACTTTACAGCAGCTGGCGGAGTGAAGAGGTGGTCGGCTTTGCGCCGCTGCGGTCGTTAGCGGATGAGCTGTACGAGCAACGGGACCCGGGCGAGGTGATGTTCGTCGGCCGGGCGCAGGAGATCGAGGAGCAGGGTGATGACTTCATTCTGAAGCTGCCGTTACCGCACATAGAGCTGGACAAGATCCGGCTGACGAAACGGGGCGACGAGCTTTTCATTTCGATCGGCAACTTCAAGCGTGAATATCTGCTGCCGGCGATCCTGGCGCAACGGGATGCCAGCGGCGCGGTCTTCGCCGGCGGGACTCTGCGCATCCGTTTTCCGTGTAGCAGCCAGTAGCTGGCGGTCGGATGTCTTTAACCCTGCACAGTTCGCCAGCCACGGGACTTTTGACGAATGGGACTGGGAAATCTTCTGATACGAAGCATTGGCGTCACGGTCGGTGCTCAGATCGGCACCCGTATCGCGCACCGGATCCGGCCGCGCCCGTATCCTGCGCCGCTGCGGGACCTCCTGGACCATCGGGTGCGCATGCGCTATCGGGATCCGGTTGCCACGCTGGGACCGTTCGGAATCGGTCCTGGCGACAGTGTGCTGGATTTGGGTTGCGGCACGGGCACGTTCAGTGTGGAGATGGCGCGTCAGGTGGGCAGCAAGGGGCGCGTACATGCTGTGGATATTCAGGCGTCGATGATCGAAGCGGCGCGTGCTAAGGTGGAAGGCGCCGGCTTCGCCGCGCGCGTCAGTTTTCATCATTGCGGCGCCTACAGTCTGCCTCTGGAGAAGGACAGCGTGGATGTTGCCATTGCGATCGCCTCGCTCTCCGAGATGCCGCAGCCTCTTTTCGCCCTGGAAGAGGTGCGGCGGGTCCTAAAACCGGGCGGACGGTTGGCCGTCAGTGAAGAGATACCTCACGCAGGTTACGCACTGCAGCGGACGGTCCGGCAGTGGCTGCAGGAGGTGGGTTTTCGTTACGGCGGGCTGCGGGGCACCCCATTTTGCTACAGCTTACTCTATTTTAAAGACGAATAACCACGGCGGCTTTCTGTCATTGGAACATTTCTTCCTATTCAGCAGGCGCCGATCTGTTATAATTTCCTGAAACGACCCGGACGGTCGCGCATGCGTGGAGTTGGCGTGGAACTGGATCTGAATCTGCCGTACAGTACGGAGGGTCTGCCGGGGGTCGGTGGACAGCTACGGGCCGCGCCCGACACTTTTATTGTTGAGGAGATACCGCTATACGAAGCCAGCGGTGCGGGCCAGCATCTTTATGTCAACGTAACGAAAGAGGAGTTGACGACCCGGGAGGTACAGCGGGGGCTGGCGGAGGCGTTCGACCTGCCTTACAGGGCGGTCGGATTTGCCGGCATGAAGGACAAGTACGCGCGGGCAACGCAGACATTCAGTTTGCTGGTGGGCCACGTAGACGAGAGTTTTTTGGAGGCGGCGCCGGACCGCATCGGGGCGAAGACGCTGGTGACGGTGAACTGGGTGCGCCTGCATCGCAACAAGATCAAGAAGGGTCATCTGCTGGGCAACCGTTTCACGATTACGATTACACAGCCCTCGGTCGATGGCGAGATAGCGATGGCGCGCGCCGAGGCCATCGCGGAACAGTTGCGGGGGTGCGGGCTTCCTAACTTCTATGGCCCGCAGCGCCTGGGACAGAACGGCAGCAATGTGAGGCGGGGATGGGAGTTGCTCCGGGGCGAGAAGCGCATAGCCAACCGGTGGCTGCGGAGTCTCCTGCTTGCCAGTGTGCAGAGCTACATGTGCAACCGCTACCTGGCACTGCGGCAGCAACAGGGGGGGTTCGCCAGGCTGCTTACAGGAGACATTGCCAAGAAGCATGACACGGGCGGCCTGTTCGTCGTCGCTGATCAGGCGGCGGAGCAAAGCCGTTTCGAACGGAAGGAGATCAGCTTCACTGCGCCCATTTACGGACCCAAGATGTGGGAGGCGGAGGCCGAATCGGGCGAGCTGGAGCAGAAGGTCTTAGCAGAGAGCGGCCTCGACATGGCCGTGTTAGCCAGGGCGAAGATGATGGGTACGCGGCGGTTGGGTCGGATTCTGCTTAACGATCTGTCGGTTACCCTGAAGGGGACGGACATTGTTGTGGCGTTTTCGCTGCCGAAAGGGGCGTTTGCGACAACGGTGCTGCGTGAGTTCATGAAAGTACCGGACGACCAACTGGCTCAAGCGACGGTGGAAGACAGCAGTTCAGACGGGGATGGCGGGAATTGAACGGTGCGCGACGAAAAGCCCAGAAGCGAAAAGGAATTCTCCCTTAGGCAACGGAGTCCCATCATGGAAATGCCGCTTTTCCCTCTGAATGTTGTGCTATTCCCGGGTATGGCGCTGCCTCTGCATATCTTTGAGCCCCGCTACCGGGAGATGATCAACCGCTGCCTAGACGAGAACCTGGCGTTCGGGGTTGTGTTGATCAAGGAAGGCCGGGAAGTAGGCGGCGAGGCGGAGCCGCGTCGAGTGGGGACGGCTGCTCGGATAGTAAAGGTGGACCGGCAGGCGGATGGAAGAATGAATATCCAGGTCGTGGGCACACGCCGATTCCGCATCGAGGCGTTGAACCGCGATCTGCCCTATCTCACGGGACGTGTACGGCATTTTCCGGTGACCGACGGGGATACGAAACTGGCGGTCGAGCGCGCCCACAAGGTACGCCCCAAGATCACGCGCTACGTCGAGCTGTTGACGAAGGCTACGGGCGTGCAACTGAAATTGGACCGTCTGCCGGAGGATGCTACCAGCCTGGCCTTTCTCACTGCCATCACTTTACAGGTGCGTCCTGAAGACAAGCACCGCATGCTGGCGCTTCAGGGTGTGCCGCAGCTTCTGGAGCTGGGCAACTACTATCTGGGGCGGGAACTACAGCTGCTTGACCACATGATCAGCAGTCAGGAAGTGCTGCCGGCAATGACTATTGGCCCCACCGGGCAGTTGTTCGCCAATTGAGAAGGTGACCGGCCCGGGTGGCCGCTGAAGGCATTCGGGCTGATTTTCCCCGGCCAATCACACTCGATAAATCCCAAAAGACATACAAATCATAGCCGTCTCATCAGACAGCCGCGAAAGGAAAGAGGTATGGCTACTCATCAGTTCGAGCCGGACCATTATTTCAGTACGATCGGTTCGCATCCGCCTGTGTTGCGTGTGCAGCCGGG
>DAOUHY010000153.1:0-1811 GCA_034428435.1 Caldilineaceae bacterium
CTGCGTCGTAGTCGGTGACGTCGGTCCAATCCCGAAGGGCATTGTCGGAGCGGTCCCATCGCCAGCGGCCGAGTTCGCTGTAGTCGGAATCGGAGAGAGTCAGGCGGACGCGCACGGCGCGGCTCACCACGGGCGGGTCGTTGCCGAAGGCAAATTCCGCGGTTTCGGTGTCGATTTCGGCGGTGACCACAGGGCCGACGGTTGGACTGAGGGCCGTTTTGCCGACGTCGTCGCTATCGACATAGTTTACGGAGGCGCGGAGGTATTTGCCTACGTCGACGGCTACAGGGGCGTAGAGGGAGGAGTCGGTCAGCCTGGCACCGGGTACGGCGCGCCAGCCGGTGAGGCCGTCGTCGGAGCGTTCCCACTGCCAACGGGAGCGATCGGTGTAGCTGTCCTCGTCGAGGGTCAGGGCGACACGAACAGTTTGCCCGACCACCGTCGGATCGCCGCCTTCGGCGACACGGACTACGTCGATAACCGTTTGGCGGGTTGGTGTTGGCGTCGGGACGGGCGTTGGCGTTGGTGCGGGCGGGGGATTGACGATGACGCAGGCGGTCAAGACCGCTGCGGAGAAGAGCGCAGCCATCCAAATGAACAATGATCCGCGGGGCCGGCGTCCGTTTCCGGACTGGGGCGTGGGGCGGAATTGTCTGCTGTCTTCGGCGGGCATGCGTTGGTTCTCCTTCACGCGGTCGTGATCCAGTGATGCGCCCTAGCATTTGGGTTTGGTTGGGCAGAAGGTCAATATAGTAGGCCCTGTTTTTGGAAAAACAGTGGTCAAATGAGTATACAGACTGGGAAATCAATAGTCAAACGGATGGGCCGAGACGGGCGCAGTCGATCTCTGAGGGCGAACATTTCGGCGGGTAATATGTGCCAGTTATGGGTGAGGTAGTTTGCCAAGGTTTTTGGGGAGACACAGGGCAGGCACAAGGCCTGCCCCTACCGGAGCGCTGAGGGGAAGAGTATGAGGAGGGGGCAGCGCGTACGTGGGCAGGCACAAGGCCTGCCCCTACCGGAGGTTGAGGGGTGGGACGGAGTAGGCGACGCGTAAGGGAGGGGGAGGGCAGGCACGAGGCCGGCACCTGCGGGGATCTGATGGGACTGGCGGGACGTGGTCTGGCTGGACACGTTCGATTAGGCACCTGTTACGAATATCGACACCCGGTCGACCAGGGATGTTGTAGGAGAGGGGGCGTTGCGGGGGCGGAGCCCCCGCACAAGGGAGGGCCGAATAGGCCCGACCGCCCGGAACTGCAGTAGTCAGTAGTCAGTGGTTAGTGGTTAGCGGTTGGAGACGGCGCTTTCTCTGCCTCAGAGTAGATCGCAGCGTGGCTATGCTTTATTCGCTGCCAGGGATTCGCGGGGGCTCGATCCCACTTTGGGTTGTGGGGGAAGATCAGCCTTTGACGCCGGTGATGACGATGCCCTGGATGTAGTTCTTCTGGGCGATGAAGAAGAGGATGATGCAGGGCGACAGAATGATGAGGGAGGCGGCCATGAGGAGGGTCCACTCGACCCTGTGCTGGCCCTGGAAGAAGCGCAGGCCGAGTGCGAGCGTGTATTGGTCCAGATCTCCGAGGAAGATGAGGGGACCGAGGAAGTCGTTCCAGTGGTGCATGAAGGAGAAGACGAGAATGATGCCGAGGGCAGGTTTGATGAGGGGGACGCAGATGCGATAGAAGATGCCGAAGGTGCTGCAGCCGTCGACGCGGGCGGCGTCGTCGAGCTCCAGGGGGAGGGTCATGAAGAACTGGCGCAGGAGGAAGATGTAGAAGGCGCTGGTGGCGAAGAAGGTGGGGACGACG
>DAOUHY010000154.1:0-9121 GCA_034428435.1 Caldilineaceae bacterium
TTCATTGAGGATCTGGTCATTCCACCAGAAGACGAGGTCGTGAGCGGTGAAGAGCTCGCCGTCCGACCACTTCATACCTTCTCTGAAAGTGAAGGTGTATTCGCTGGCGTCGGCACTGGCGCTGACACTCTCGGCCGCATTGGGGACGACGCCTTCCCACTGCGGTGACCAGCCCATCAGGTGGATATAGCTGACGGTACGGACGAGCCAGGCTGTATCGGAGCCGCCGACGAGGGCCGTATTCCAGGTCCCGCCGTACTGTCCGATGCTTTCAACCGGCTCGACGATGGCGGGGTTGACGGGCAGACGCTCGGCCAGGGGTGGCAGTTCGCCGTTGCGAACCATCTCCTGGAATTCGGGGGCCTGATGGGGGCTGACGCCGTCGTCGGCTGCTGCCATTTCCTCGCCGGAATCATCGGCTGCGGCGGCAGCTTCCTCGGCGGGGGCAGCCGGTTCCGGGCTACCACAGGCCGCGAGGACGCCTACTGCCAAGATTGCGATCAGCAGCATCGCAAGTAAGCGGAAGGGTTTCTGTTGCTGCATTGACTTACTCCTTTAGTGGATTTTGCCTAAGGTCAGGCTTTGAAAAGCAAGAACGAGACAGAGATGAGTGCACTACTGCCGCATTGCTACAGCGCTGTTTCAAATGCTTTGCCGCGCCGCGAGATGGGCACGAATTGAAGTGAGGGCGCGGGAATTATAGCTTGAATCAGAGGGAGCGCCAAACTGAGAGGGGGTTGTTGACGCGTGCGTTTACGAGTGTTTGGTGGATTGTCTGAATCAGGATTTGCTGGATTTTTCGGATTTTCGGGATGCGGCTTGTTTCCTGGTGCGGACGTGGTTGGACGAGCGTTTACGAGAGTTGTATGTGCGTTCACGAGTGTTGGGTAGATTGTCTGAATCAGGATTTGCTGGATTATTTGGATTTTCGGGATGCAGCTTGTCTCGCGGTGCGGACGTGGTTGGACGAGCGTTTACGAGAGATGTACGTGCGTTTACGAGTGTTTACGAGAGTTTGCGGGATGTCTGGACTGCAGTTCTTGTGATTTGTGTGATGGGCTGTGATTAGAGCTTGGCTGGCGCCGGGGTTCTCGCACCATTGCCGGCGCGGGTTGTGCGAGAGTTGTACGTACTGTGACGTGGTGGGGCGAGTTGGACGGTTCATGTCGGTTCATGTCGGGTAAAGTCGGGTAAAGTAGGCATAAGTCGGGTAAAGTCGGGCGATATTTTTTTCTTCCGGTCCTTGGTTTCGTTACGCTTTTGCATCAGTCTTACCTTTTCGAGAGTCGATTCCCGGTACTGGCAGGTTCTCTACGATGCTCTTCCACTGCTCTAACAGACGACAGACTCATGCCGGTTTGCTGGCGGTGGGGGACAGTGCGTCGGGTCTGGGCGGGTCATGTCGGGTCAGAGCGGACAATTTTCCTATTTTGGACTTTGGCGCCCGTATTCGTACACGTTTCCTCGCTGTCTTTGCTGAGTAACAGGTTAGCAGGCATTCGGGCGTCTGTAGGCTCCCGAGGTCTCTCATGCGCCTTCAGATTCCCTGCCAGCGGGAGTCATGGGATTTCAATGATGATACGCTCTCAGCGATGACTATATGTCTTATCGGTACAAGGCTATTATATCACTGATTTTGGTGCATTTGGGCCGGAATTTCGAGGTTCGGTCCACAATTGGGATGGAAACAGTATGGCAGGAGGAATTCATGGCAACGGTGGCTGAAATGGTCTGCGGGCTTTGAAGAGGGCGAAGGGCAGGCCTTGTGCCTGCCCTTGCGGGGGGTATGGCTGGTTGGCGCGTTTGAGGGCGGCGAGGGCCTGGGCACCCACAAGGGGTGCCCCTACGGGGATTTGGTGGGACTGGCGGGACGTGGTTTGGCTAAGCTCAGTCGATTGGGCACCTGTCCAATGTTGGCACCAGGTCGGCGAGGGATGTTGTAGGAGAGGGGGCGTTGCGGGGGCGGAGCCCCCGCACAAGGGAGGGCCGAATAGGCCCGACCGCCCGGAACTGCAGTAGTCAGTGGTCAGTGGTCAGTGGTCAGTGGTCAGTGAATAGGCGATTTATTGAGGAGAGGAATGAGGCGGGAGAGACGGCTTGGTGGGGTTCATATGGGGGAGGGAGTTTAGTGGGGCGGCGTTGATATGAGAACATTTTCACAACTTTGCGGGGAAAAATTGGCGGATTGACGGTTTTTCAAGTACAATCCCCTGCACCCCTTTGGTAGTCGTGTTTCGTCAGACTCGCGGATCGAACTCTCTTTATGGATAGACTGCCCTCCGAGACTGAATCTGTCTTTGATATCTTCAAGCAGGCTGGAAGACAGGTTTCACATTATTTTATCTGGTTTGTGAGTTTCGCGTTGGGGCTTGGGCTCATCCTGCTGCTGCATGAGGTCCTGGAGGTGGTGCTGTTTCTGCGGGTCAATCCCTGGCACCTGCGCGCCTACCGGGTATGGTCGATCTTTGTATTGGGTATGTTCTTGATCGTGGGCATGTTTTTGATCGAGGGCTATTTACGGCGCTCGCGGCACAGGGGGCGTTTGCTCAGCGCCTACCTGACTGTACTTTCGGTTGAACTGGCGTTGATCGGCATAGCAGCGGGCGCGCTTTACTACCGAAACATCAGAGATTTCCTTCTATTTTAACGGCTCTGCAGGCGGCGCCTGCATGCGGGGATTCCTCTCTCCCAGCCGAAAACCAAGTTTCGCAGGAGGTGGCGCTTTGTCTCAGAACGACAATCAAGCTGTTGCCGCAACAGGAGAGACCGGGGGCGACACGCGACGCCCGCCGCTGCTTGAGGTAACGGATCTGAGGAAGTGGTTCCCCATCCAGAAGGGGTTCTTTTCGCGCACGGTTGGGCAGGTGAAGGCCGTGGACGGGGTGAGCTTCTACGTGCGGCCGGGCGAGACTTTGGGCCTGGTGGGGGAGAGCGGCTGCGGCAAGACCACGACGGGCCGACTGATCATGCATGCGTTTCCGCCTACGGCTGGGGACATCATGTTCGACGACCAGGAGCTCGGGCAGGTCAATATTGCCACGGTGGACGGCCAGCAGCTGAAACGGTTGCGGCGCAACATGCAGATGGTGTTTCAGGACCCCTATTCCTCGCTCAACCCGCGCATGAATCTGCTGCAGAATGTGGGTGAGCCTCTGCTGGTGAACGAGATTGCGAAGGGGCAGGAGCTGGAGGACCGGGTGTCGGAGCTGCTGCGGGTGGTGGGGCTGCGGCCCGAGTACCTGAACCGGTATCCGCACGCGTTCAGCGGCGGGCAGCGGCAGCGTATCGGCGTGGCGCGGGCGCTGGCATTGAACCCGCAGTTGATCGTGCTTGACGAGCCGGTCTCGGCGCTGGACGTATCGGTGCAGGCGCAGATCCTGAATCTGCTGCAGGACCTGCAGGAGGAGTTCGACCTGACGTACCTGTTCATTGCGCACGATCTGAGCGTGGTGGAGCATATCAGCGACCGGGTGGCGGTGATGTACGTGGGCATGCTCGTGGAGAGCGCGCGTACGGAGGTGCTGTACCAGAACCCGATGCATCCGTATACAGAGGCGCTTCTTTCGTCGGTGCCGAAGCCGGACCCCCGGGACCGGGCGGAGCCGATCGTGCTGGAGGGTGACGTGGCGGACCCTGCGAACCCGCCGAGCGGCTGCTATTTCCACCCGAGATGCCTTTACAACGACAACGACCGCTGTATGGCGGAGACGCCGGAGTTGCGGGAGGTGGAACAGGGCCACTTCGTGCGCTGCCACTATGCGGGCGAGCTGGAGCTGGCAGGGGTCGGCTAGTACGGGCTTCGGGGCCTGTGGGCAGTACGGAGATTGATGGACAAACGGTTACGACCGGCAATGGAAAACAACAACGAATCCGGCGCACAGTTCAATATAGATTTGGAAGAGCTCGGTCTGTTGGGAGAGGGGACAGGGCCGCAGAATGGGAGCAGGAAGCGGCCCAAGGTGATGCTGCTGTTCCCGCCCAACTGGACGCCGACGATGCCGCATCTGGCGCTGCCGACGTTGACGGCTTATCTGCGGCAGGAGGGCGTCGAGGTCATTCAGCGCGATCTGAATGTCGAGGTCTTTGACGAGATTTTCAGCCGGCGCTATCTGACGGCGTCCCTGGCGCGGCTGCGGCGCAAGCGGGGCTCTGCGAGCTCAGGGCGGAGGCAGATGCCGGGGAGTGAGAAGGCGGGCGCGGAGAGGATAGGCTGGGCTTTGGAGGCTGGCCCGCGCCTGGCCAAACAGGTGGAGCGCGCCAAGGCGGGGATTCGCTCTTCGGCCTTCTACGACGGCCCCATCGGTCTCGAAATGTTGAGCACGCTGCTGGACTGTCTCGAGATCGCGAACCTGCCGTATCATCCGGCGAGCCTGCATTTTCAAGGGTACGATTCCGCCGGACCTCCTGACAACAGCCGTTTTCTGCTTCACGGCGTGCGCGACGACCAGCACAACATGTTTTTGGATATCTACCGGCGTCTGCTGCTTCCGGATATTGTGCGGGAGAAGCCGGACGTTGTGGGTATCTCGATCCCGTCGATGGCGCAGATGCTGCCGGGGCTGACGGCGGCGTATCTGGTCAAGGAGGCGGGGCTGGACTGTCACGTGACGGTGGGTGGGCCGCACGTCAGTATGCTGCGGGCGCAGTTTCCGGATGCGCCGGCGCTGTTCGAGCTGATCGACAGTGCGATCGTGTTTGACGGTGAGGTGCCGCTGCTGCAGCTGGCGAGGGCGGTGGCGAACGGCGAGAGCCTGGCGGGCATTCCGAACCTGATATACAAGGACGGCAACCGGATCCGGGTCACCGAGCGCAAGGAGCCGGAGAAGATAGCGAATCTGCCGATGCCGGACTTTGACGGGCTGCCGCTGGACCGCTACCTAGCGCCGGAGTTGGCGCTGCCGCTGCTGACGGCGCGGGGCTGCTATTTCGGCAAGTGCGCGTTCTGCAACGTCGGTTACGGGGAGCCGGAGTCGTTCAGCCAGCTGCGGGCGCAGCAGCTGGCGGAGCAGATGCTGGCCCTACATGAAAAGTACGGTGTGAAGCATATATTCTTCTCGGACGAGGCGGTGACGCCGCGCAATCTGCGCGACCTTTCGAAGATCATGCGAGAGCGTCCGGAGACGCTGCACTGGGGCGGCTGCGTCCGTTTTGAGAAGGTGATCTCGGGGCAGCTGCTGGAGGATATTGGGGGCGGGCGGGTGCAGGATGATCCTGTTCGGCCTGGAGAGCGCGTCGGCGGCGATCATCGACCATATGATCAAGGGCACACAGCTGCCGCATATGAGCCGGATTCTAAAGGAAAGCGCGCAGGCCGGCATCTGGAATCATACGTTTTTCTTTTTCGGTTTTCCGGGGGAGACGATAGAGGACGCGCAGGAGACTGTCAACTTTTTGTACGGGCACAAGCAGTACATTCATTCGGCGGCGATGGGCACGTTTTTGATGGAGCGGGACTCGCCGGCGCACAAGTACCCGGAGTCTTTTGGCGTAAAGCGGGTAATCGAAGACCCGTCCAAGGATTTGGCCATCTATTTCGACTTTGAAGTGAGCGCGGGCATGAGCGAGCAGATGGCTGAGATGGTGCACGACAAGTTCCTGGAATCGCTGCCGCCCAAGCGTTATCCGCAGTTTTATATCAGTGACGTGTACCGCTTCCTGTATGCCAGCCATCTGAGTGAGCGGCATCTTCCGCATCCGCCGTGGCTGGTGCCGGAGGACGGGGTTGCGCAGTAGGGAACGGCAGTGGTCAGTAGTCAGTGGTTAGTGGTCAGTGGTCAGTGTCCCGGGCAGTCGGTACTGGGCATTGACGACTGCTCATTAGCAGTACGAATCTATTCACATCTTAGTAAGGAGAGTAGAATGAGAAGGATTGCACCAACACCGATTTCCCGACGCGAGTTCATGCGCGTTTCGGGCGTGGCCGCCGCGGGTGCGGTGGTTGTGGCCTGCGGTGCGGGCGGCGAACCGGAGCCGATGCAAGAGGCTGCGCCTGCCGACGACTCGGCAGCCGAGGCTGCACCGGCGGCTTCGTCGTCGCAGTACAGTGAAGCGCCGATGCTGGCAGATATGGTTGCCGCCGGTGATCTGCCGCCCGTGGACGAGCGTTTGCCGGTCAACCCGATGGTGATGCCGGTTGCTGAGGAGAACGGCGTCTACGGCGGCACGTTCCGCCGCGGTTTCAAGGGCGTCTCCGACCGTTGGGGGCCGACGAAGATGCAGGACAGAGGGCTGTCCTGGTATGACCAGAACCTGAACATGCAGCCGCGCATGGCCGAGTCGTGGGAGATCAATGACGACGCCTCCGAGTGGACGTTCCACCTGCGCGAGGGCATGAAGTGGTCCGACGGCACGGCTTTCACCACCGAGGCGATCCGCTGGTGGTGGGAGGAGGACGAGACCAACACGACGATCTCACCCAGCATTGGCGGCACGTGGGTCTCCGGCCCCGAGCGCACGCCGATGGAACTTGAAATCGTCGACGACTCGACGGTAACTTTCAAGTTCCCCTTGCCCAATCCTCTGTACGTCTTCCGGCTTGGCCGCCAGACCAGAAATCTTTACCTGCCCGGCCACTACCTGAAGCAGTTCCACATGGATCTGACCGATGATCAGGATAAGCTACAGGCACAGGTGGATGAGGCCGGCTTCAACAGCTGGGAAGAGTACTATACGGACCGGCGTTGGTGGTACCTGAACCCGGACCTGCCGAGCATCGGCCCGTGGATCTCCAAGAACGAACTTTCCAACGAGCTGTTCCTGATGGAGCGCAACCCCTACTTCTTCGGCGTTGATTCCGACGGCAGGCAGTTGCCCTACGTGGACGACGTAACCCACCGGCTGTTCGAGACGAACGACGTTTTCGACCTGCGCATCATCAACGGCGAGATTGACTTTCAGGCCCGTCACGTCAATATCGGCAACTTCACGCTCTACAAGGAAAATGAAGATGCCGGCGACTACCAGGTCTTCCTTGGATCCGCTTCCGGTCACTCGGCGATCCAGCTGAACCTGTCGACCAAAAACGAGCGGCTGGCGGAGTTCTTCAACGTGCGCGACGTGCGGATCGCGCTGTCGGTTGCGGTTGACCGCGTGGCGCTCAACGAACTGGTGTGGGACGGACTGATGACGCCACGGCAGTACAGTCCGCTGGAGAGCTCGGCGCAGGCCTATCCGAAGCAGGCGAACGCGTGGATCCAGTACGATCCGGACATGGCCAACCAGTTGCTGGACGACGCCGGATACGCGGAGAAGGACAGCGACGGTTTCCGTCTGTTCAACGACGGCAGCGGGGATACGCTGAGCTTCGTCATCGAAGGGACGGCGCAGCCGGGCACCACGAGCGAAGATACTGTTCAGGAAGTGATCAAGTACTTCGCGGAGGTGGGTGTCAAGGCGGCTTACAAGGGCTTCGAGCGTTCGCTGTACGAGGAGCACCACGGCGCCAACGAGATTGAGGCTGCGTGGTGGGGCGGAGACCGCACGGTCGTGCCGCTGGTGAATCCGACGATCTGGACATGCGAGCAGCCGGACCGGCCATGGGCGGCCGGCTGGGCGCACTGGCGCAACAGCGGCGGCACCAGCCCGGCAGGCGTCGAGCCGCCGGCGGGCCACTGGGTGTGGACGATCTGGGAGATCTGGGACGCGATCAAGATCGAGCCGGATCCGGACAAGCAGACGGCGATGTTCCACCAGATTCTTGATATCTGGGCCGAGGAACTGCCGATGATCGGCTACCTGGGCGAGCGCCCGGCGCCGATTATTGTCAAGAACGGTGTCAGGAACTATCTGCCCGGCTTCCCGCTGGACGATACGACCGGTGACGAGCATCTGCTTCACACCGAGACGTATTTCTGGGAAGATCCGGACACGCAGAGTACGTAGAACGGCGAGGAGAGAGTGAAGAGAAGAGAGAAGTGAGAGGATAGAGTATCTCACTCCTCTCACTTCGCTCACATCTCTTCGCTTCTTTTTTTTCGGGGGTTTTCATGCTGGCCTATATTGTTCAACGTGTTCTGCTGATCATTCCGATGCTGATCGCGATTTCGATTCTGTCGTTCGCGGTTATCCAGCTGCCGCCGGGTGATTTTCTGACCTCTTATGTTGCACAGCTGCGGCAGGAAGGGGATGAGGTCGACGAGGCGGAGCTGGAGTCGCTGCGTCAGCGTTACGGGTTGGGCCAGCCTGCGTATGTCCAGTATTTCAAGTGGATCTATGGTGTGTTGGTAAAGGGCGACTGGGGACAGTCGTTTGAGTGGCAGAAGCCGGTCAGTGAGTTGATCTGGGAACGCCTGGGGCTGACGATGGCGCTATCGATGGGGGCGCTGCTTGTCGGCTGGTTTATCGCAATACCTGTGGGGGTCTATTCGGCGACCCATCAATACTCGTGGCTGGATTATCTGATGACGACGTTCAGCTTCATCGGCCTGGGGACACCGGGTTTTCTGCTGGCGTTGATCGTGCTCTTTCTGGCCCAGTCCTGGTTGGGCATGAATGTGGGCGGCCTGTTTTCGGATGAGTATGTGCTGGAGCCGTGGAGCTGGCCGAAGATCGTGGATATGTTGAAGCACATCTGGGTGCCGATGTTGATCGTAGCAGTGAACGGGACGGCAGGCAACATCCGCATCACGCGCGCAAACCTACTGGACGAGCTGAACAAGCCGTATGTAGAGACGGCGCGGGCGAAAGGCGTGCGAGAAAGGGCGCTAATCTGGAAGTATCCGGTGCGGGTGGCGCTCAACCCGTTCTTCAGCACGGTGGGCTGGTCGCTGGCGAGTCTTGTTTCGGGAACGACGCTGGTGGCGATGGTGTTGAGCCTGCAGACGACGGGGCCGCTGTTGCTGCGTTCGCTGACTTCGCAGGACATGTACCTGGCGGGCAGTTTCCTGTTTTTGCTGAGCACGCTGACGGTCATCGGCACGTTGCTTTCGGATGTCCTGCTGGCGGTTGTGGATCCGCGCATTCGGTTGGAGTAGGACTGCAGTAGTCAGTAGTCAGTGGTTAGTGGGAAACCACCCGTCGCGATCTGTTCGTTATGGCTACACTCATGTTCCGGCCCCGGTCGTCTCAGATGTCCTTCCAGTTCGTTGCACATGTCGTCGATGAGTAGATACGCTCATAGACA
>DAOUHY010000155.1:0-3366 GCA_034428435.1 Caldilineaceae bacterium
AAATGAGGCGTCGGTGGCGAAGGGAACGGCGTGGGCGAGCACGGAGGCGAGGGCGGCCTGGTTCATGCTGTAGCCGAGGAGGAGAAGCCAGAAGCCGGATGTACGCAGGGCCTGGCGGCTGGTGTAGGAGGGGTGTTCTCCCGATGGCGGAGAGGCGTCGCTTGCGCCGCTGGGAGCAGGGTCGCCGTCGGGGCGAAGGCCAACGTCTTCGGGCGTGCGACGCATGATTAGGGCGATAGGGGCGACGACGGCGAGGACGAAGAGGGCTTGGACCAGGTAGCCGTTGCGCCAGCCGAGCGAGTCGACGACGAGGGTCATCGCGAACGGGGCGATGAGGCCGCCGAACGAGATGCCGCTAGAGCCGATGGCGAGTGCCCAGCCGCGGCGGCGGACGAACCACTTGTTGATGGTGGTGTTTACGACGAGAGGGCTGAAGAGCGTCCAGCCGATGAAGCCGGCGACGAGGTGCAGGGACCAGAAGAGCCAGAGGTTGGACTGTCTGCCGAGGCTCCACAGGCAGACGGCCGAAACCAGGGCGCCTGCGAAGACGGGCAGGCGCGGGCCGCGCTGGTCCAGGATACGGCCGACAACTACGCCTGAGAGGGCGCCGGCGAGGACGGACAGCGATGATCCAAGCGTGAATTGCCAGACCTGCCAGCCCAGTTCCTCGACGACCGGGCGGAGGAAGACGCTTACGGTGGACTGGCTTGCGCCGAGAAAGACGAACTGGAGGAGGACCGCGGCGGCGACGATCCACCAGCCGTAGAAGAACCGGGGAGTCAACCGACTATCCGGGCCAGGGCGAGGAGCTGAGAGAATTGGCGACGTTCATTACTCGCCGTTTCCTGAGTTTGCCTGAAGCCGTCTGACGAGCGGATGGCGGCGTTCTTTGAGGGGCAGGGTGGCGCGGGTGCCGGTGAAGTGGGACTCGTAGACTGCGAATACGCATTCGAGGGAAGTCAGTGCGTTGGCGCCGCCCAGTCGCGGCTGGCGGTCTTCGCGGATGGCGTCGACCATGTCGCGTACGCTCCAGATTGACTGGCGCCTCTGCCAGAGCTGATCGCCGATTCTGAAGCGTTCGGGGTCGATTGGGACCTTCTGCCACTCGGGTGTGTGACTCGGGAAGGAGATGTCGAAAGGGCAGTGCCACAACTCGTCGACGAAGGTGTCCGGATTGGGCCTTATCATCAGCTGGCCCTCGGAACCGAGGATGTGGGGTCCCATCATCCAGCCTTGCGTCTGGGGGCGGGGGTAGAGCTCCATGATGCCGGAGGCGCCGTTCTTGCCTTTGATGTGGATCAGCATGGTATCGCCGGCGACGATGCCGTTGTCGCGGCGGTCAGTTGTGCAGAGCTCTGCGCTCGTCATGATGTCGCCGACGTCGACTTCGCGGCCTTGGTATGTGATCTGGGCGTGAATCCATTCGATGCCGTCGAGGAACAGGTCCATTTCGTCGAAGTAGTGGACGCCCATTTCCATGAGTTCAAAGCCGGCTGGGCGCCCTTTTCCGATTTCGCGGACGGAGCGAAATTCGCCGATGCGTCCGGCGTCGATCCATGCTTTGGCTTCCTGGAAGAGGGGGGTGAAGGCGAACTGGTGGCTGACGGCGAGGCGGACGCCGGCTTCTATGCAAGCGGCCACCATCTTGTCGGCGGTCTGCAGGTCGACGGAGAGGGGTTTTTCGCTGAGGACATTGATGCCGTGTCTGGCAGCCGCGATGGCGACGGGTCCGTGCAAGGGAGCGTGTGTGCAGACGCTGACGAGGTCGAGTTCTTCCTGCCGGAACATTTCTTCGTAGTCGGCGTAACGGGCGGAGACGCCGTGTTCATCGGCGCGAGAGTTGAGGGCGTCGGGGTTGACGTCGCAGAGTGCGCTGAGGGTGACTCCATCGAGGTTGGCGTAGGCTGTGGCGTGGGCACGGCTGATGCCGCCGCAGCCGACGATGCCGGCTCGCAGTGTCATTTTGATTGGTCCTTTCGGGGGGCGTTTTCGGAGGTTGACACATTATGTCAACTTTCACCGTGGTATGGTTTGCGCAATTATAGCACGGGCAATCCCGCTTGAACACAGCGAAAAAACTCGTTGACAGTACATATTGGATGGCCTATACTGTATATCATTGAAGTGTCATTCTTTTCACCCTTAGCCAAGACCTATCAGGCCTCGCACTGCTATTTTCGCGGAGATTTCCATGCAAACGGTCGACTTCGCCCGCTCCTTTCTCACCTTTCGAAACGACTACCAGAAGAGGCCGGCCCCTACGGCTTCGCACCCGCCTCCCTCCTCACTGAATAACGCCCGCATTCTGCTTGAATGTGTTTGCGATATCGTTGACAAGGAAACGGGGGCGGGTCAAACCTTCGTGGCGGGTGCAAGCTGCAAGACCGAGCGGGTAGGGGTAGAGCGAGACATCTGGCTCCATCCCAACGCCGACTTCCTTCCTATTTTCTCCCAAGATCGTTTTCTGATCGTCAAGACCTACGATGTTGCCAACAAGGGCGTGCCTTTCTACCCACCTTCGCGCGGCATGCAGCCGGAACGGCAGGTGGGCAACGTGGCCGATGCCTTCGACGGCTTGCGTCTGGCTATCCGCCGGGTGGAGGGAGAGCTCTTGGAAACGGCCACTTCAATCGTTGAGGCAACTCTGGACTCAAGGGGATCACCGCTTGTTGGGCGCACGGTTATCGAGGAAGGACGGTATGCGGCCACACTTGAGTTTCCGATCAAGACGATGAACGCCAGTGAGCGGGACTTTATCTACCAGACCGACACTGGGCCGGTCATCATGCCCGATTTCTCACGCGATCCTGACGACCTGATCGCTGGGTTAGAACTTGCATACATCGCATTCAACAGCCCTGACTGGGCCGAGTTTGTCGTACGCGTACCGACGCCGGTGGGGGAGGGGATCGAGGTCAACCACTATTCCAAGTTCGTGCGCTTTGACACCCAGAACCAGGTGGTCCGCGTGGCTTGAAAGGCGCATATACAAGAGAAAGGAGGCATTGAAGACGGAAAGCTGAAGGCGCGGGCTCTTGATGAATTGTGAAGGCCCAATGTTCCTGGATGTTGCGCACAGACGACACTCTCCGATATGCCCGGATTGAAGGGGTCTTGCCCCGAATTCAGCTCAAAGGAGAACATGAAATGACCAGGATTTCAAGACGCACATTTCTCAGCGGTTTAGCCGCGGGCGCGGCCGGCGTAGCTGTTGCCGCTTGCGTCCCGCAGCCTGTGATGCAGGACACTGCTTCCGAAGCGGACGAGCAGACCTTGCATCTGGCGATGACCGGTTCCGGCGCCGCCCGGCATTTTGGACCCATGGATGTCGGGTTTGGGGTCATAATGGGAGCGCTTCAGTACGCC
>DAOUHY010000156.1:0-1738 GCA_034428435.1 Caldilineaceae bacterium
CTCGCTGATGCGGTCGGTGATGACGTCGACGAGGCGCAGGTCGTAGTCGAGGTGGGGCGCTTCGAGGAGGGTGAGGTTGGGGTGGCGGCGGCGGGCGGCGGCGAGGAGCTGCGGGAGGTCCTGGCGGAGATGGCGGCCGCGGTGGAGGAAGTAGGGCAGTGCGACGATTTTGCGGGCGCCCTGTGCGGCGAGATCGTCGATGGCGTCGGCGATGCGGGGGGCGTTGCAGTCGAGATAGGCGGTTGCGGCGAGGGGGTAGCCGGTCTTTGCGTGCAGCCAGGCGGTTACCTGCCTGACGGGTTGGTTGGCGTACTCCAGGGGGGTGCCGTGGGCCATGACCAGGAGTGCGGACTGCGTCCCGTTGGACGCGCCGGGCGCCGGGTCAACGGCTTGGATGCGCTCGAGGGCGATGGCGGCCAGTTTTTCATGGAAGCCGAAACAGGGCGCGACGCGTATGGTCAGCTGTGGGAACTGTGCGGCGACTTTGGCGACGTCGGTGGGTAGATCCTCCTGGACATAGACGCCGTCGATGAGGAAGTAGGGCTGGATGATGACGGAGGTTGCGCCGGCGCCGACGCATTTGGCGACGGCTTCGGCGATGGTGGGGCGGCTGAAGTTGAGGAAGCCGGCCTCGGCGATGGGCACGACACCACGTTCACGCAGGCGTGCGGCGAGCCGGATCATGGAGGCACCGCTGTCGCTGTGAATGCTGCCGTGGCCGATGAGGACGATACTGTTCATTGGTTCGCGGTCGGCCGGCGTTGGCCTCCGGAACCGGACCAACGGGAGCTAACCTCAGGAAAGATGGAGGCCGCACTCGAGCTTGTCGAGCCCGACCCAGCGGCCGGCGCGCAGGTCGCCGCCGGGTTGGACGGCCTGAGTGCAGGGCCAGCAGCCGATGCTGGGGTAGTTCTGCTCGTGCAGCTCGTTGTAGGGGACGTCGTGGGTATGGATGTAGGCCCAGACGTCGGCTTCGGTCCATTTTACCAGAGGAGAGATCTTTACGACACTGTACTTGTCGTTCCAGCGCAGGACGGGCGTGCCGGCGCGGGTGGGCGACTGGTCGCGGCGCAGGGCCGATACCCAGGCGGTGCTGCCCAGCAGGGCCTTTCCCATGGGCACGACCTTGCGGATGCTGCAGCATTTGTCGGGATTGCTGCGGTAGAGGTCGGGGCCGTGTGCGCGTTCCTGGTCGGCGATGGTCAAGTCGGGCGAAACGCGGCGGAAGGGGCGGTTGTAGTGGCGCTGGGCGCGGTCGATCAGGGCGAGAGTTTCGGGGAAGAAGTAGTCGGTGTCGATGTAGAAGATGTCTACATCGGGGTTGATGCGCATGGCCATGTCGATCAGCGCCATGCCGCTGGCCCCGAAAGCTGAACCGATAGTAAAGCCCTCACCGAACTGTCCTATCGCCCACTCCAGAATCTCTTCTGCGGAATACTCTTCCAGGCGACGGTTAAAGTGGTTGATAGAGTCCGGTTGCCAGGTATCAAACGAGAGTGTTTCCTGCACGAAAGCAATCACAGTTTGTTCCTCTATATTTCATCCAATCCACAGCCACGATGACGGTCTGTTTGCGGTGCCTGCGCAACGGCAAAGGGTTCGCGCATAAAGTCGGCACGCCACGGCAATGGGGCTACGGATATGGGATTGATTCAGTTGTGAAGAAAAGTTAGCGGGCGCTCATCGCGGTGAGGTGCGTCTAGAGTTTGGTAGCCCTGTCCACGCAGGGTTGACGCAC
>DAOUHY010000157.1:0-43448 GCA_034428435.1 Caldilineaceae bacterium
CACGCTGCATACGATGGAGGAATCGGCGATGTTGAAGTTCGGCCAGTAGTAGACGCCGGGCACACCGATTTTGACAAAATCGGTTACGTAGCCCTGCATGATGCGGTCGATTACGTTGCCCAGCGCGCCCCCCACCTGGAACCCGAGCAGTAATCGAATAAGGCGCTGATCGTCGGGCAAATGACGGATCGCGTAGTAGAAGACACCGACCGTCACCACGGCCGCAATGACGATGAAGACACTGCCCGCCCCCTGCAAAATGCCAAAGGCCGCGCCGTAATTGTCCACATGCTCGAAGACAAAATACTCGCCCAGCGCAGGAATCGGAATAATATAGTCGAACTTCGCGATGTTCTGGCGAACCAGTACCTTCGTCCACTGGTCCAGCGGAATCACAATCGCCGCCACCAGCAAAATGATCCACGTGCGACCCGCTACTTTTCTGAACATCGATTCGTTTTCGGGCATTGAAGATCTCCTTTTTGACTTACGCTGAAATTCTAACACAGCACGCGAAAGATGGGGAAAGGAGTCAACCGTGCTATACTTGCTTGACTTTCATCCCCTGAGACCTGTCTCAGGCTTTTCGGAGAGACTGAATGGCCCGTGAAATCACCGTAGCTCTCGTGCAGATGGCCCCCGCGCTTACCAGCGCCGAGGAAAACCTGCGTAAAATGGGCGAATTTGTTGAACGCATCTGCACGACACAGCAGACCGATCTGATCATATTCCCGGAGCTCAGTTATACCGGAACTGAACTGGGCCTGCGCGCCACAACCTTGGCAGAACGCGTGCCGGGCCACGCCACAAACTACCTGGCCAAACGGGCCGATGATTTCAGCACGCATGTCGTCTTCGGCCTGGTCATCAAGGAAAAGGTCGAGAGCATTCTCTATAACGGCCTGGCCTGTCTGGGCCCGGACGGCGAGATCATGTCCTCCTACCACAAGGTGCACCTCCTGGGCGAGGAGCGCCAGGTCTACCGTTCCGGCTTTCGCTTCATCAACGTCGATGCCGATTGGGGGCGCTTCGGCCTTATGGTCGGATCCGACCTGGTCTTTCCCGAAGCGGCCCGCAGCCTTACCTTGGACGGTGCAGAGCTGATCGTCCTCCCCGCCAACTGGGAGATCGGTCACCATGAGCAATGGCGGGCGCATATCGTCAGCCGCGCCACCGAAAACGCACTCTTCGTCGCCGCGGCCAACCGCGTCGGCGAGGAGCCCACGATGCAGTTCGCAGGCGACTCCATCCTGGCGGGGCCGGACGGAGAGCTCTACACGGTCCTGGAAGAGCCCATGGAAGGCTATGCCGTCGCCACCATCGATCTGGACCGCGTGAGGGCCATTCGCGAAGAGCGCCAACTGATTCAGTTTCGCGAACCCAACGCCTACCGTACCATCGTCAGGAAGTACTGACGCAACATTAACGGCTGTCCGTGAAACGGACCGCCGCTGAAAGTGAAATGATGACCGAGGCAGCGCAGTCATCCCAACAGTTATTCAAATCGTTTACCAGTGGAGACTGGAATCACAAGTCCGCAATGACCGACTATCGCGCCGAGTGGTTCAACTCCTTGCTGGTCGAGCGCGCCGCCTGGACTTCACAGGCGCCAACACTCGAACTGCTCGATACCGTGATCGGCGCGCCGGGCTATGTCTGGTTCCGTTTCTGGCTCCCCGACCTGGATCAGATGGTCGAAAAGTACTTTGACGCCGAGGGCACAGCCGTCGGCCTCTACCTCCCTGTCTGCCGGCCGTTGCAGCGCGAAGACAAAGCCTATCGCACTTCCGATCTGATCCTCGCGATTTGGTATAATGCAGACAAACGGGTCTTCGTTCTGCGCGAAGAGGAGTTCGACGAGGTGGTGCGCGCCCAGCAGCTCAGCAGCCAGGAGGCTGAACGAGCCGAGACCCGGATTCGTGAACTCACTGCCGCCATCTTTCGCGAGGAGTTTCCGCCGCCTCTGGTGCGCAACTTTGCCATCGCTATGGAAAAGAGTCTGTCCCGTTCGCAATGATCGCTATTGTTGACTATGGCGTTGGCAACCTGCGCAGTGTCTACAAATCCTTTGAGACTGTAGCCGCCCCCCTGGGGATCCAGGTTGATATTGTTGACCATCCGGTTGATTTCAGCCGCTGGCGGGCGCTCGTTCTGCCGGGGCAAGGCGCTTTCGGAGATAGCGTCAACAATCTGCGCCGCCAGGGATTCGAAGCCCCTCTCCTGGACAGCGTAGCCGCCGGTCTGCCTCTGTTGGGCATCTGCGTCGGCATGCAGATGCTCTTTGACGAGAGTGAGGAGATGGGCGTTCACGAGGGCCTCCATCTGATCCCCGGCCGCGTGCGCCGCTTCCCCGACAAGATGCCGGACCCACACCGCAGCGGCCGCAGCCTGCGCATTCCTCAAATCGGCTGGAACCAGTTACACCAACAGCGCCCCGATCCACTGCTGGCAGGCGTTCCCGACGGCGCCTACGGCTACTTTGCCCACAGCTTTTTCTGCGATGCCGCTGAGCCTGACGCCGTCCTGACCCTTACCGATTACGGCGTCGACTACCCCTCCATCGTCCGACACCGCAATGCCTGGGGTATCCAGTGCCATCCCGAGAAAAGTCACACGGTCGGCCTGCATATCCTTCGCAACTTCATACAGACTGTTGAGAGCCAGCCGGATGTTGAGAGCCAGCCGGATGTTGAGAGCATTTGAACCGGGGCTGGAATCTGAGTTCCTGCGCCTTTCACAATACGAAGTGCCCCCGCGAGCAGAGTGCGGGCAGCACTTTCATGCGTTGCCCTGGCAGCGTCAGGAACACCCTTGACTGCGACCGAAATCAGTGGGCCACGGAAACTCTATCTCATCGCCCACGCTTGCACGCGACAGGTCCCGGACACCGACGCCGCTCTCTGGCAGTTGGATGAGCTTGGTAGCAAGCAGGCCGCAGCCCTCGCCCAGCAGCCGTTCTGGAGCGAAGTCGACCGGCTGCTGTTGAGCTGCGAACCGAAAACCCGCCTGACAGTTGCGCCGCTTCTGCAGAGAAGAGACCTGCCGGTGGAGGAGGACAGCCGCTTCGATGAGCTGCACCGCACGCCCGAGTGGACCTCCGACTATACCGCCCGCGTCGCCGAGGTCTTCCGCCGCCCTCGCGAAGCGATCGGTGGTTGGGAACCGGCCGCCGCGGCGCTCAACCGGTTCTGCGAAGGGATCGATGACTGGGCCTCCCGCCATCCGCATGACACTATGGCGCTCGTCGGCCACGGCCTTACTTTCAGCTTATACCGGGCTCACCTGCTGGGCCTGCCCACCGTGGTGCTGCAAGACTGGCAGCAGCTCTCCTTTGCCGCCGTCGCCTGTGTGCAGGGAGGGCGGATCGTTGAAGATTTCGCCGTCCTTCCCGGCGTGCCGCACATTCCCAGGGGCGCGGCTTCCCCTGTTGTCGACCCGGCGGACGACCAACTTGACAGCGGGCAGAAGAAACAAGGCTGTCCCTCTGCTGCTTTGGAGTAAGTCGTGGTAACGTTTTTCGAGCTGGAATTTGAAATCGTCCAGGTACTGGCTGTCGTCCTGCTCGTGGCCCTCGCCGTGCGCCGCATTCGGTTGCCCTACACCGTGGCGCTGGTCGGCGCCGGACTGGTCCTGGCCTTCCGGGGCGGCATGCACCTGGAGTTGACGCCGGGTTTGGTGCTCGGTCTCTTCGTCCCGCCCCTAATCTTTGAAGCCGCGTTCCACCTGCAACTCAAGGATTTGAAAGCCGACTTGACGCCGATCGTGGCCATGGCTGTGCCGGGCGTTCTGCTCAGCACCGGCATCATCGCAGCCGTTCTGGTTATCGCCGGCGTGCTGCCGCTGCCGGCTGCCCTCATCTTCGGCGCACTGATCTCCGCAACCGACCCAGTAGCCGTCGTCGCCACCTTCCGCTCAGTCGGCGCGCCAAAACGGTTGATGACCCTTGTCGAAGGCGAGAGCCTCTTCAATGACGGCACCGCCGTTGTCATTTTCCACATCATGCTGGCCCTGGCGCTGGAGGGCACGCTCAATCCGCTTGAGGGCGTGGTCGATTTCCTGAGAGTGTCTGTCGGCGGCCTCCTCATCGGCGGCGTCCTCGGCTACGCCGTCGCCAAGCTGATCGAGCAAATCGACGACTATCTGATCGAGGTTACGCTGACGACCATTCTCGCCTACGGCAGCTTCATCCTGGCGGAACATTACCACTTCAGTGGCGTCCTGGCCGTCGTCGTGGCGGGCTTGGTCAACGGCAATATCGGCCCCCGCGGCATGACGCCCTCCACCAAGATGGTTCTCTTCACCGTCTGGGAATACATCGCATTCCTCGCCAACTCCTTCATCTTCATCCTTCTCGGCATCAGCGTTGAATGGGAAGAGCTGCTCAGATATCTGGGGCCCTCGTTGATCGCAGTCGCTGCTGTTTTGGGAGGCCGTTTCCTTGTTGTCTATCTGCTGGGCGGTGCTGTCCGTCTCTTGCGTCACCATGTCCCGGTCCCCTTTCTCCTTGTAATGTCATGGGGAGGACTGCGCGGTGCGATCAGCGTGGCGCTGGCTCTGAGCCTGCCCGCCGGTATCTCCAACCGTCCCCAGCTTCTGGCAATGACCTTCGCTGTCGTCCTCTTTACAATCCTGGTACAGGCGATATCCATTTCAGGGCTGCTTTCCCGGCTCGGTCTGACGCAGGATGCCAAGCAGCCCACCGAGTATGAACGTATCCAGGGCCAGCTTCTGGCCATCCGTTCATCCATCGGCTACATCGACAGGCTCCACCGCGAAGGCGCGCTCATCCCGACGGCCTATACAACCGTCAAGGCGGAGTTGACCGCGCGCGAAGAACACGTGAGCGGCCAGATCGATGAGTTGCTGGACAGTCAGCCGGACCTGCGCGATCAGATCGTCTCACTGGCGCGACTAGAGGCCCTGCGCGCCGAGCGGACCGCGTTGGACGACCTGTCACGCGAAGGGATCCTGGGCGAGGAGGCGTTGATCGAACTTCAGGCCGAACTTGACGAAGCCATCTATGATAGCGTATCCCAGGAGCAACATGCCTGAGATCAACTACGGAATGTTACAGACAGAACTATGCGCATCTATCCCGCAATTGACCTGAGAAAAGGACGCTGTGTTCGCCTGCAGCGCGGCGACCCGAACGCTGAGACCGTCTTCAGCGATAATCCTGCCCAGATGGCGCGCCACTGGGAAAGCCTGGGCGCCGAGTGGCTGCACGTCGTCAACCTCGATGGCGCCTTTGGCGGCTCAACCGACTTCCATCCCAAAGTCCAGCGCCTTTCCCCCGACGCGCTCGAGGGTGGAGAGTCCACTGGCGAATCCGACCCGGATCTTGAATCTCACAATGAGCCGGATGAATCCAGCCCGGACAGGAATCTGCCCATAAACCTGCAGCGCCTCATCCAGATCAGGCAGGCGGTCGATATCCCGATTCAGTTCACAGGCGGGCTGCGCAGCGTCGAGGACATCGAACTGGCCTTTTCCCTGGGTGCCGACCGAATCATATTGGGGACCGCGGCTGTTCGCAATCCGGAACTGGTGCGCGTCGCCCTCGAGCGCTGGGGGGTATGCCGGATCGTCGTTGGGCTCGATGCAAAGGACGGAATGGTCGCTACGCATGGCTGGCAGAAGGTCAGCCAGGTCAGCCAGGTGAGCGCGGTCGAACTCGGTCACCGCATGGCCGCACTGGGCGTGGAACTGGCGTTGTTCACCGATATCAGCCGCGATGGCCTGCTCAGCGGCGTCAACGTGCAGTCTACGGCGACACTGGCCGACTTGACCGGCTTGCAGGTCATCGCCAGCGGCGGCGTCGCTGGGCTCGATGATATCCGTGCGCTCAAACGCCATGAACATTACGGCATCGACGGCGTGATCATCGGGCAGGCCCTCTACACCAACGCCCTGGAGCTGCCGGACGCCATCGAAATCGGCAACGCCCCGCGTCTGCGCCGCAGTGCCGGTATCGTGCCCATCCGTCGCTGCCCCGCAAAATCGCCCGCCGGCCGGGACGAAGCACAGCTTCTGCTCCTCTATAATCACTTTTTTGAGGAGTGGCAGTTCCCTCGCGGGGGCGTCGAGCCGGACGAAAACGACCTCGAATGCGCCCGCCGGGAGTTCGCCATCGAGACCGGGCTGCCGATACGCAAACTGTACGAGAGCTGTCCAACCGCCCTTGACTTCACGGTCCACATTCGCGGTTACGACGTCCAGCGCACCGTCACCTATTTTATGGCAGAGATCGGCGAGGGGGACGTGCGGCTGGGGCATCACAATCACAGCGAGTGCCGCTGGTGCAGCCTGGAGGAGGCGCGGGCCCTCCTGCTCGAAACGTCGCCCGAGCAGATTCCCGCCTGGCGCGCCGCGGCCCGCCTGCTCGAAGCCGGCAATCGAGGGATTGAAGTAGGCGAGTAAACTGCGCAAACGGACGCACCGGCTACGATCTGCCGTTAGTGCAGCGGCGCACCAGCCACCCCGGGAGGACACCTTGCTGGCCAAACGAATTATTCCCTGTCTCGACGTCAAGGACGGACGTGTCGTCAAGGGCATTAACTTCATAGACCTGGTTGACGCCGGCGATCCCGTAGAACAGGCCCACGTCTACGATCGCGAGGGCGCCGATGAGCTGGTCTTCCTCGATATCACCGCCACTCACGAGGCGCGTGACATTGTCGCCGAGATGGTACGCCGCGTAGCCGACACCGTCTTCATTCCGTTCACCGTCGGCGGCGGCATTCGCAACGTAGACGATATGCGGGCCATCCTGCTGGCCGGCGCCGACAAAGTCAGCGTGAACAGCGCGGCCGTGCGCACCCCGGAAATCGTCAGCGAGGGCGCACGCCGCTTCGGCAGCCAGTGTATCGTCGTTGCCATTGATGCCCGCCGTCGCGACGCCGCCGAGGGTTGGGACGTATTCATAAGTGGAGGCCGCATCAACACCGGCATCGACGCCGTTGAATGGGCCAAAAGAGTGGAAGCGCTCGGCGCCGGCGAAATTTTACTGACCTCCATGGACGGCGACGGCACGCAGGAAGGGTACGACGTCGCCCTGACCCGCGCCATCTCCGACGCCGTCACCATACCGGTTATCGCCAGCGGCGGCGCCGGCCGCCCGGAGGATTTCGCCGCCGCCCTCACCGAAGGCGGGGCCGAAGCGGCCCTGGCCGCCAGCCTCTTCCACTTCCGCCAGCTCCAGGTAATGGACGTAAAGCGGCACCTGATCGAACGCGGCGTACCCGTGCGCCTGCCCGAAGACGCCATCACCTGACCTGTATACTATCCGATAGGGGAAGGGTTGGTCTGACGGCGACTTGAGGAAGAGTGGGTCTGCCTTTATGGACTCTTATCAGGACCGGAAGGCCGGCGCGTCTAAGGAAAATGTGGTGTAGGGATGGACAGTGTAAAGCTGGCCATGACCAGGTCCTTTGATCAGCAAATTCGCCACACCCGGCGGCTGACCCGGCAGGATCAGGCACGTTTTGTCTCCGCAGTCTCCCAATTCAATCAGGACCCGGCAAACCCAGGTCTCAATTTCGAAAAACTGGGCGGCGGGCCCAACAGCAACCTCTGGTCATTAAGGGCTTCACGCGAGCTGCGCATCCTCTTGGCTGTAGATGACAGCCAGGTCGTCTTTGTCAATGCAGGGCACCACGATGCCATGTATGACTGGGCCGAAAGACGAGACCACTATGTCGATCTTGCCTCTGAAGATCTTGCTGATCTGCAGGTAACGGTTCCTGACATTCCACTATCCTTGAAGCGCGCTTCCAAGGGAAAGCGGCATCAACCTTCGCTGCCTGACTTGCCTGAGCAAGAGACGGGCACCCCTCCCCATCCGCCCTCGGTACCCGAATCCGCCCCTACCGACCCCCTACTCATCCAGGAACTCATCGAGCGCGTTATCCGCGGCGACTTTGAGGAATGGCAGCTGTTTCTCCATCCGGACCAAAAGCCTCTTGTCAGCCGCCACTGGTCGGGGGCCGCCCGAATTCGCGGCGCAGCCGGCACAGGCAAGACAGTGATCGGGCTGCATCGACTGGCGGAACTGGCCCGCCGGTATCCCGATGATACAGTGCTCTTCACTTCGAACAGCAGATCGCTGGCCGAACTGCTCGAAAAGCGCTTTCGCGACCTCCCAATGGCCCCCACGAATGTCGAATTTGCCAACATCGACAGAATTGTTTACCAATACGACAGTTGGACCCCGGCACATTTTTCTCTGGTTGACCAGACATTTGAGGATGCCTGCAAGGAGCTCGTTGCCGGTTCCCCTTTGGAGAGGATTAGCCCCGACTACCTGAAAGAAGAGATTGAGAGAGTGATCAAAGGGAACGATCTGCAGAGCCTTGATCACTATCTTTCCGTCGAACGCATTGGACGCAAACGCTCTCTATCTCAAAATCTCCGCAAGCAGGTATGGGAATTGTATGAACTCTGGGCCGGTAAACTGAGTGAACGCAACGCCGTTACGTTCGCTGATAAAAGGATTCGGGTCAGAGATTCCGTCCAAAAACTCGCACAAGCCCCCTACCGCTGCGTCGTCGTGGATGAAGCCCAGGACGTGACTTTGGTCGAGCTGCAGCTTGTCCGCGCCCTTGTTGCGGGAGACCCCCAAAACCCTGTGCCCAAAGATGGAATCCTCATATTGGATGACCCTGCGCAGCGTATCTATGCCGGAGGCTACCGGCTCGGCTGGGCAAGCCTGGATATTACCGGCCGGGCGCAGGTGCTCAAAAAGAACTACCGCAACGCACCCGCAGTCTATCGCGCCGCAAAGCGGGTTCGGGGCCGCGAACTGGTTGCATTGGACCATGACGACGACAAGTACATCCTCGACGCCGAACTGGGCTTTCACGAACGCGAGGAAGAGAAACCGAACCTGGTCCTTGTAGATGGCAAAGGCGAATTACCCTATCTGTGCGAGAAGATTCGCGAATTCATTGCGGCCGAAAAATACAGTGCAAACGAGATTGCAGTCTTCCTGAAACACAACATCCAGGTCGATGCTACTATCGGATTCCTGCAACGTGAAGGCATACATTGCGTCCAACTTACTCGTGACGGGCTTACGGGTGATGGAATCAGAGTGGGTACTTACGACCGTGCCAGGGGACTGGAGTTTCGAGCAGTCTTCCTTCCTCGTCTGGGTGCAACGCAGTTTCCAGATAGCAGTGGTGACACTGACGGCGAAGAGCGGAATCCTGACCCCGATCAGGACATGGAATCGCGTCAATTGGAGCTGGACCGGCTCTACGTAGCCATGACTCGTGCCAGGGAACATCTGCTCCTGGTCGCCGACGAAGAGCCCTGCGAAGAGATCCGGCGAGCCCTTGCCGAAGAGATCATCTTGAAAGACTTGCGACGTCAGCCAAAGGCGCGTCCAACACCCGTATATTAGCCCCCCCCCCAAGCTTCCGCCCCTCGCTCTGCCCAACACTGATGACTCCCGACAAGAACCAAACGGATCGCCAAATGTCCCAACTGATCAGTTCTCTCTCCGCCACCATCGCCGACCGCAAGGCCAATCCTACGCCAGAATCATATACTGCCCGGCTAATAGCTTCAGGTACCGGCAAGATCGCCCAAAAGGTCGGCGAAGAAGCGGTCGAAGTCGTGGTTGCTGCCCTTGAAGAAAGCGACGAGCGCCTCGTATCGGAAATGGCCGATCTCTTCTACCACAGCCTCGTACTCCTCGAACAGCGCGGGCTCTCCTGGCCGGACGTGGAAGCCGAACTGGCCCGCCGCTTCAAATGACGGCGAACTGCCATGACCAATCCCCTGCCAAGACATGCCCCCAAGTCAGACTGCCCAAGTCGACTCACCCTTCCTCCACTTTGATTGGCCCTTACCAGTCCCTGGCCCCCAATCCCTAACTCCTGACCCCTATCTCCCAACCCCTTCCAATTCGCGCCCCTTTCCTGGCCGGTGGTAAAATGGACCAAGGTGATTCAGGCTGTTCTTACTTTTGGCAGGAGCAGAAGACTATCGCGACATCAGACGAAACGCTAGCAGAATCCATAAAGCTCCGGGAGGAAATCTGATGACGGTTCCTGTGATGAAGAGTACACGCAACGGTTCTCCCTACGCCCCAAGGTCCGATTCGGAAGATTCGCCCCAAGACACCGACACCCTAACTGCAGCAGGTCTCTCTCTTTCCGCCGGCATGTTCACCCGGAATGCCATGACCTTCGACGACGTTCTGCTCGTGCCAGGCTTCGCCGAGGTACTACCCGCCGACGTCGACATCAGCACGCAACTCCATCCCAAGCTCGCACTCAATATCCCGCTCATCAGCGCCGCCATGGATACGGTCACCGAGGCCGACTTGGCAATCGCCCTTGCCCGGCAAGGCGGGCTGGGCGTCATTCACCGCAATCTGTCGGTGACGCAGCAGGCCGAAGAGGTCGACAAGGTCAAACGCAGCGAGAGCGGCATGATCGTCGATCCCATCACTCTGAGGCCAGAAAACACGCTGGACGACGCCGAAGCTGTCATGAGTCACTACCATATCAGCGGCGTACCCATCACTAACGACGACAATCTGTTACTGGGCATTCTCACCAATCGCGACGTCCGCTTCGCCACCGACCACCAGCGCCCGATCGCTGAATTCATGGTTTCGGAGAACCTGATCACCGCCCAGCTTGGCACGACCTTGGACGAGGCGCAGGAGATACTGCATCGCTACCGCATCGAAAAACTGCCCCTGGTCGACGCAGACGGCTACCTGAAGGGGCTGATTACCTATAAGGATATTCTCAAAAGGCAGGACTTTCCCTACTCCGCCAAAGACGAGCGCGGCCGCTTGCTCGTCGCCGCCGCAATCGGCGTCGGCGCACCAGGTCTGCAGCGCGCCGAGAGCCTCGTCAACGCCGGCGCAGATGCCCTTGCCGTCGACACCGCCCACGGACATACACAGGGCGTTATCGACACCGTGAGAGCTGTCCGCGCCCGTTACCCCGAGCTGCCCATCCTGGCTGGCAATGTCGTCACCGCCGAGGGCGTGCAGGTACTGACCGAGGCCGGCGCAAACGTGGTCAAAGTCGGTGTCGGCGCTGGCTCGATCTGCACCACCCGCATCGTCTCCGGGGCCGGCATGCCCCAGCTCACGGCGATCTCCACCTGCGCTGAAGCCGCCCAATCGTGCGGTGTTTCACTGATCGCCGACGGTGGCATCCGCTACAGCGGTGACATTACCAAGGCCCTCGCTTGCGGCGCCTCCGCAGTGATGCTCGGTGGCCTCCTGGCCGGCCTGCACGAGTCACCCGGCGAAGTCGTCATCCGCGAGGGTCGTTCCTTCAAAGAGTACCGGGGCATGGGCAGCATCGGCGCCATGAAAGGCCGCGCCGCAGACCGCTATGCCAGCGCCCAATCTCTCAACGGCGCTTCGCCCGATATCGGCGGCAAGACCGTCCCCGAAGGCATCGAAGGGCAGGTGCCCTACAAGGGCTTCCTCAATGAGTTTGTCTTCCAGCTCCTGGGCGGCCTTCGCTCCGGAATGGGCTATGTCGGTGCGCGGAATCTGCCCGACCTGTGGCGCAAGGCCCGTTTCGTGCGCATCAGCCCGGCAGGCTACCAGGAAAGCCATCCCCACAGCGTCGTCATTACCAAAGAGGCGCCAAACTACCAGGTGAATCCAGGGAACTAGAATGACTGTAACAGCCGTTGTCGGCGCCCAGTGGGGCGATGAGGGAAAAGGTCGCATCGTCGATTACCTGGCCAAACGGGCCAACTATGTCATTCGCTTCCAGGGCGGCGACAACGCCGGCCATACCGTCGTCAACGACTACGGCAAGACCGTACTCCATATCATTCCCTGCGGCATCTTCTATCCGAACGTCCACAACATCATCGGCACCGGCTGCGTCGTCAACCCGCAGTCGCTCCTGGAAGAGATCGCCCACCTCAAATCGATCGGCGTCAGCTGCGACCGCCTCTGGATCAGTAGCCGCGCCCAGATGGTGATGCCCTACCATCGCACCCTAGACGAGTTGGAGGAGCAGGCCCGCGGCGCCGACACCATTGGCACCACCAAGCGCGGCGTTGGGCCCGCTTACAGCGACAAGGCGACCCGCTCAGGCCTGCGCATCGGCGACCTTCTCCAACCTGACTGGCTGGAGAGCCGCTTGGACGGCGCCCTGCGGACCACAAACCAGAAGCTGACAATTCTCGGCGGGCAGCCCGTAGACGGCCGCGAGATGTTCGATCTTCTGATGGAGTACCGTCTGCAGTTGGCGCCCCGCATCGTCGACACCGCGCCCATCCTGCGCATGGCGCTGGAAGCAAATAACGATATCCTGCTCGAAGGGCAACTCGGCGTCATGCGCGACTTGGATTGGGGCATCTACCCCTATGTCACCAGCAGCCATCCCACCGCAGCCTTCGCTCCCTCCGGCGCCGGCCTGCCTGCCGGCTCCCTCGACGAGGTCTACGGCGTCTGCAAGGCCTACAGCACCTGCGTAGGCGACGGCCCCTTCCCCGTCGAGCTTCACGACGAGATCGGCAAGCACATGCAGGACGTCGGCCAGGAGTTCGGCGCAACCACCGGCCGCCCGCGCCGCTGCGGCTGGTTCGACGGCGTTGCCATCCGCTATGCTGCCTGGCTCAACGGCATGACTGGCCTCGCCATCACCAAACTGGACATTCTCGACGGCATTGAAACGCTCAAAATCTGCACAGGGTATCGCCTCGAGGACGGCACCGTGCTCACCGACACTGTCCCCGACACCTCGCTGCTCATGAACGCCCAACCACTCTATGAGGAGATGCCCGGCTGGGACGGGCCCACGACCGGCTGCGGCAGTTGGGCCGCGCTACCCGTTCAGGCACGCGACTACATCAACCGTATCTCCGAGCTGGCCGGCGTGCCAGTCTCCCACGTCTCAGTCGGCCCCGAACGCGACAACATGTTCGGCCGCGGCGGCTAGCCCTCCTGCAGTAGAGCCGCCGCCGGCAGCCGGGCAACACCTTCCGAACCCTGGCCAAAGTCAGCCAAGTCCCCGACTTACGGCGCAACAACCGAAACCATGTTCCCCGTCTTCGCACCAGGCACGCTGAAGCGTACGTCCTGCTTTGGGAGCGGACTCGATGTTCGACTCTGTTGAATTCAAGCCGAACTTGCAGCAATTGCAGGAGACCACGCGCATCCTCAGGCTGGCCATACGTCTTGTATGGCGCTCCAGTCCCCGCCTCCTGGTTGGATTCATCATGTTGATGTTGTTGCAGGCGCTTCTGGTTCCGCTCCAGCTCGCGCTGACACGGGTGGTGATCGACCGCGCCGCGTTTGACTTGGGCCTGCTCCAAGACCTGGATACTGTAGCGGCCCTGCTTCCCCTGCTGGTTTGGATAGGGTTGACTGCGGCAGTACTGGCTTTGGTCCAGCTCATTCAGCCATTCTCTTCGACATTTCAGGGCCTGGCCGCAGATCGGCTCACAGGCTTCGTTACAGAGCAGGTCATTCGCGCCGCCAACCGTCTGCAAGGCCTGGCTCGCTTCGAGGATCCTGACTTTGCTGACGATCTCCAGCGGGCTCGCAAACGTTCCACACGCGGCGCGTTGGATCTGACCATTTACGTCGGGCGTACGGCGATAGAACTCTTCACAGCTGGCGCCCTGGCACTGGTACTGTTTGCACTGCATCCTCTCGTCCCCTTACTTCTCGTCCTGGCCACACTGCCGCAGATGAAGCGGCAATGGGAATACAGCGAACGTACTATCAGCCATCTCTATATCCAGACCCCCGAATCGCGCCGCCTCGAATACAGCCGCGAGGTCCTTCTGACCCCGGATGCCGCCAAAGATGTGCATCTGTACGGGATGGGGCCGTTCTTTCGTCGCCGATACGATACCATTTTCGCCAGCACGACTGAGTCACTCAACCAGATGCGCAGGCCTCTGGCCGTCCAAGTCGCGCTGGCCGCTGTCCTGGCCACGGTTGCCTCATCTGCAGTTTACGTATATGTCGCATGGACGATCCTGCAGGGAGAACGCACCGTCGGCGACCTGGCGCTTTACGGAGGCGCCGCCACCGTTCTACAGGTAAACCTGATAGCCTTGGGCGCCGAGATCGGGCTCCTGCCGCTTGTGCTGGGCTTTCTGCCCAGCCTGTTCCGGACTCTCGATGCGCCCCCCGATCTACCACAGCGCGGCGCGTCCTTCGACAAGACAGCCGCGTCGTCCGATAGGCCGTTGCCTGCTGAGACCGGAATGACGGCCCACTCCCCCCGGTTACAGAGCATTGCCTTCGAAAACGTCTCCTTCACCTATCCGGGCAGCGCTGACCAGGTGCTGCGCGACCTCTCTTTTGCCATGGCTCCTGATGAGTGTGTGGCCCTTGTAGGCCGCAACGGTGCTGGCAAAACTACGATTGTCAAACTGCTTCTGCGGCTGTACGACCCCACCTCCGGCCGCATCCTGTTGAATGACGTCGACCTGCGGGATTACGATCTGAACGAGCTGCGCCGCCAGATGGGCGTCATCTTTCAGGACTTTGTTCGCTACGAACTGACCGCCGGCGAAAACATCGGCATGGGCCAGCTCGAACTCCTGCAAAACGCAGCTCGTCTCTCCAGCGCAGCAGCGCGCGCAGGCGCCGCTGAACTGGTGGACCGGCTTCCGGACGGGCTGGACACACAACTGGGTCGTGAATTTGGCGGCCGCGAGCTCTCAGACGGGGAATGGCAGAAGCTCGCCCTCTCCAGAGCTTATCTGCGTGACGCCCAGCTTCTCGTCCTCGACGAACCCACGGCCTCGCTCGACGTGCAGACCGAATACGAGATCTACACGCGCTTTCACGAACTCACCCGCGATCGCATTACGCTTCTTATCAGCCACCGCTTCTCCACCGTGCGCATGGCCGACCGCATTCTCTACCTGGCAGACGGGCGCATCCAGGAAGCCGGCTCCCACGCCGAACTGATCGACCACAACGGCGAGTACGCCCTCCTCTATCGCCTCCAGGCCGCCCAATTTCTGGACCAGGGCCAAGCGGACACGACCCCATGAATCCGTTCACACGCGCCGGCGACGCTTTTCACGGCCTGTCAGCCAACCTGAGTACCTGGAGGCGTGGTCTGGCGCTGGTAATGATGGCCGCGCCCCGCATCGTTGTCGTCTATCTTGCGATCGTGCTCGTCGTCAGCCTCGTGCCGGTACTGCAGGTGTGGCTCCTGAGGCTGGTGGTTGACGGTCTGGCTGTCGCCGCGGTTGTCGTAGAGGGCAGCGCTTCCACAGTGTTGGCGCTTGCTGTTCTCTACGCCCTGACCTATGTCATACCTGCTGGCCTTGAACCGGTCCAGCAGATGCTGAACGTCTGGCTGGAAGATCGCGCGGTGGGCGAAATGGACCGGCGCCTGATGGATGCCGGCATCCGCCTGACAGACCTGGTGCAGATTGAGCGTCCTCCTTTCCAGGATCAGTTGCGTCTGGTTCAGGATGCCATCTTTTTTCTGCCGCGGCTTATCGCTTACCTGCAAATGGGGCTCGGCACGGCCCTTACCTTGGGAGGCATGCTCCTCCTGCTGGCTCGCCTGCACCCGCTCCTTCCCCTGTTGTTGGCGGTTCTGAGCGTGCCGCACCTCTTCAGTGAGAAGCGCCTGCAGGAAATAAGATACCAGTCAATGGTCGACCGCTCGCGTGCGGCGCGGGAGATGCGCTATTGCGCACGCATCACCACTGAGCCGGCCGCTGCCAAAGACATCCGCGTCTTCGGACTGGGCGGCTTCTTCCTGAGCCGCTTTCGCTCGCGGTTCGCAACGGCATATGCGGAGATGCGCCGGGTCCGCCTGACCCATTTGCGCGCGTCCGCGGCGTTCACTGCCCTGCATGCCCTGGCCCTGGCAGGCGGCTTCTGGTACGTGGCCGTCCAGGCCCGCGCCGGTCAACTCACCTTGGGCGATATCGCACTCTATATCGGCGTTGTCATTCAGACGCAAGGCCGCCTCCAGAACCTGGTCTTCTGGTTCGGCTTCCAATACGAGATTCTTCTGCACCTGCGCGGGTTGTTTGCCTTTTTGGATCAAGCGAAACCCTCTGTTGCGCTCCCGCAGCCTCGAGAAGGGCGCCAGGCGCCCACTGAACTGCATCAGGGGATCGAACTGCGGGAAATTCATTTCCAGTATCCTGAGGGCTCGCTGCCCGTGCTGGAAAACGTCAGCGCCCGGCTGCCCAGCGGCGCCGTGACCGCCCTGGTCGGGGCGAATGGCGCCGGCAAGAGCACGCTCGTCAAGCTGCTGACCCGCATGTACGATCCTGATTCTGGCGAGATCCAAATCGATGGCGTCCCCCTCGCCCAGTATGACCTGCCGTCACTGCGGTGTCGGGTCGCCGTCCTCTACCAGGACTTCACTCGCTTCGCCGTGACACTGCGGGAAAACATAGACCTGGGAGCGGTCCGGCCAGTGGAGGACGGCCGCCGCACAGAAGAAGCCGCGCGCTGGTCAGGCGCTGATGGTGTTGCAGCCAATTTACCGCAGGGGTATGACACGCCTCTTACCCGGCGCTTCAGGGGTGGGGTAGACCTGTCCGGCGGGGAATGGCAGAAGGTCGCCCTGGCGCGGGCCTTCGTGCGCGACGCCGCACTGGTGATCCTCGATGAGCCGACCGCAGCGCTGGACGCCGAGGCCGAATTCCGCCTGTTTGAACGCTTCCGCCAGCTCGTCGCCGGCAAGACCGCGCTGATAATCAGCCACCGCTTCTCCACCGTGCGCATGGCCGACCACATCCTGGTGCTCGAAGAGGGCCGCATCACCGAATTCGGCAGCCATGCCGAACTGGTATCGCTGGGCGGTCGCTATGCCGAACTGTTTGAAATGCAGGCTGGGCGGTACAGGCATTAGGCGCATATCGAGGTAGCTCGGGTCCTCGCGCAGGTTAACAATGTTAGTCCGTGAACTAAGGCATTCAAGGTTTCCCAGGCGGCGACTTGCTCAACGCATAGACGCATAGTAAAGCACATTGGCTTTCTCACATCTTATTCAACTGACCACTTTCAGCAGATATTTGGAAAGTGCCCCTCAAAAAGCGATAATATCGGAACGTGCAGACGTTTTGAAGGTCATCGAGATGGCGGAAGCGTTTCTCCCTGCGACCAGTAGGTTCGCTGGATGAGTTCGGCAGAGGATTCGGTATCCACTCCTTCATTCGACTCACCGAGCTCGTCCGTCGAGAGAAAGTATTGTGGACGCAAAGAGATTTCTGGTCCTGAAAACCGATGTAGAAGTCCAGCTCGCTGTTATCGACGAGGTTTGTGCAAAGATCGAAGACAGGGCGCAAGGCTTCAAATCCGATGACGCCGGTCTGATACAGGTAGAGAGCGTGGCCTATCAGATTCACAATTCGTACAGTGCCATCAAGGCCCTACTCCGCGGGCTCGCTGCCCACTTTGAGTACCAGATCAGCGATGCAATTCACTGGAAATCCGCACTTCTCCTGCGCATGACCCAACCCATCCCTGGCGTGCGTCCGGCTCCTCTGACTAAAGAAACTTTCGCACTCCTGGACGCGTTGCGCGGTTTCCATTACTTTTTCCGTCATGCTTATGCTACGACCATTGATCCCGTCCTGCTCGAGTCCAATCTCCAACTTTCACGCCAGGCGCACAGTTTACTGCACCGAGACATAACAGAATTCTTGGATCAATTGGATCCTTCCGAGGCCAGCTGAGTGAGAACAGGAGAGTTGGAATTGAGCGACAACAGCGCGCACTCATTCTCTCACTCCTCACTCCTTTCCGCTCTCTCCTCCCACTACCGCCCATGACCACCTTCACCCACGAGTCCTACCTCTCCCCCCTGACCTGGCGCTACGGCAGCGAGATCATGCGCCGGACATGGAGCGAGACCGAAAAACGCCGACTCATGCGCCGCGTCTGGGTCGCCCTGGCAGAGGCCCAATACGAGGCCGGTCTGGTCACAGACTTGCAGGTGGCCGACCTGCGCGCGCGCCAGGACCACATCGACATTGAACGCGCCCAGCAGATCGAAGAAGAGATCGGTCACGATCTCATGGCGGAGATCCATACCTACGCCGAGCAGTGCCCCACCGGCGGACCCATCATCCACCTCGGCGCCACGTCGATGGATATACTCGACAACGTAGACGCCCTGCGTCTGCGTACGGCCCTCGATCAGATCATCGAAAGACTGAAGCGATCTCTGGCCACACTGGCGGCGCGTATCGGAGAAGAAGCCGACACACCCGCAATCGCATTCACCCACATTCAGCCCGCCGAACCCACCACCGTCGGCTACCGTTTCGCCCAGCACGGCCAGGACCTGCTCGCCGACCTCGAAGAACTGCAGCGCGTGCGCGACAATGTCCGCGGCAAGGGGATCAAAGGCGCGGTCGGTACCAGCGCCAGCTACGACCAGCTTCTCTCAGACAGCGAGTTCACGCCCCGCCAGCTCGAAGAACGCGTGATGTCGAAACTGGACCTGCCTGTTTTCGAAGCCGCCACCCAGACCTACCCCCGCAAGCAGGACTGGCTCGTCGTCAACGCCCTCGCCGGGCTGTGCGCCAGCCTCCACAAGTTCGCCTTCGACCTCCGTATCCTCCAGTCACCCCCGTTCGGCGAATGGAGCGAGCCTTTTGGCTCCAAACAGGTCGGGTCCAGTGCAATGCCCTTCAAGCGCAACCCCGTCGCCGCCGAAAACATCGACAGCCTCACGCGCCAGGTCGCGGCCCTGCCCCGCATCGCTTGGGACAACAGCGCACTCAATCTGCTCGAGCGCACGCTCGACGACTCCGCCAACCGGCGCCTCTATCTGCCCGAAGCCTTCCTTCTGACCGATGAGGTCCTGATTCGCTGCCAGCGTCTCTTCGAAGGCATGACCGTATGGCCCGGCCCCACCGCCCGCAACCTGCGCGACTACGGCGTCTTCGCCGCCACCGAACGCCTGCTTATGGAAGCGGTCAAGGCCGGCGGCGACCGCCAGGATCTCCACGAGCTGATCCGCGAACAGAGCCTGGTTGCCTGGAAAGCCCTGCAGGAAGGAAAGCCCAATCCCCTGGTCGACAATCTGATGACCGATCCGCGCATTACCGTCCTGATACCGCCGGAGCGCGCTCACAGCCTGTTGCAGGCATCCGCCTATGTGGGCGACGCGCCCCAACGCGCCCGAAATATCGCCACTGCAATTCACGCCGCAGTAGGCTGAGATGCCGCAGCTGCTCCTCTCCGCCGACCCCGGCTTCATGCACCTCGCCCTCGAGGAGTTCCGCCGCGACAGCCGCAACGGTCAGCCCCTCGAAGAACTCGCCACCGGTGTCTACCTCGTCGACTGCGACGAAGGCTTCTGGGGCCTCGCCGAAATCTGGATCGATGATCCTCCCGTCTTCACACGCCATATCTGCCCCGTTGACCTCACCTACCCCCTCATCGCCACGCCCAGAGACCTCTCCCGCCTCAGCGAAGCCGCCGTAGACGAGTACGCCAACCTGCTTGACCCCGAAGTCAGCTTCTCCGTGCAGAGCCGCATCCTCCTCGATCTTCCCTACAAGCCTTTCGACGTAAACCGGGCTGTCTCCGCCGCCCTCGCCCGCACCACCAGCTCCCCCCTGGACGTTCGGCAACCGTTTCAGATACTGTCAGTTGTTTGCGCAGCCGCGTACCGGCGTCTGGAATCAGAAAGGCCAGCCGCCCCGAGCAATGGGCAGCTGGCCTTCATGGGTCTCTCACTCGCCTCCCACAACATATCCGACTGGGCCGGAGGCGTGCGCCGCTTCCGCCGCGAAAAGGAGCAAATCAGCCGCGCCGAGTTCAAAATGCTGGAGGCCCTGGAGGCCTTTCGCATCGAACTGCCCGCCGGCGGGGTGGCCCTCGATCTCGGCGCCGCGCCGGGAGGATGGACGCGCGTTCTGCGCCAAAAGGGGCAGTTCGTTACCGCCGTTGACCCCGCCGCGCTGCACCCCCGCCTCGCCGCCGACCGCGGCGTGCGCCACAAGCGTATGACCGCCGAAGCCTACCTGAAGGAAGGGCCTGACGCCTTCGACCTTCTCGTCAACGACATGCGCATGGATGCGCGCGCTTCAGCGCACCTGATGAACGCCTTCTCCGACTTCCTCTATCCCCACGCCGAAGCTCTGATGACGCTCAAACTCGGCAAGACCGCCGCGGCACTTGAGCCTGCCTGCACCATCCTGCGCGAATGCTACACTATCCTGCACATGCGCCAGCTCTTCCACAACCGTAACGAAGTGACCATCCATCTCATGCCCAAACTGGCCTGAGGCCAAGACGCCAAAACCGCCAAACTCCTTAAGGCGTCATGGATCCGGCCCGGCCGGCAACCCATAGAGATACCAATACTCCTGGCGCGGGTAGACATGCGCCACCGATGACTCCCAAATGAAGTCGCCGCTCGTCAGCATACTCTGCAACCGCTGGTCTATCGACGCCACCTGAGTCGCCACCGCGTCCGCGCTGGCTGCGTTCAATGCCTTGTGAATCTCCGCGATCCGCTGCCGGTTGCGTATCTCAAACGGATACTGCACACGGCACTCGCGCCGGTTTTCGTTGCAGTCGTCTAGAAACCAGTTCAAACTGTTCAGCCGCGCCCGCGCCTCCCGCAACAACAGGGCTTGGTAATGGGAGGGGAGTCTTCCGGTCGCCGTGTCAATTTGGGTTTTCGCCGTCGCAAGCGCCTGCGCCTGTTCCGGAGACAGCGAACCTGCCTGCGCCGCCAACTTGTGCAGCCGCGCCAGCACATCCCCGCCGCTGCTCTGGACCGGGCGCTCCCCGGCCCCCCTCTGATCCCCCGGTGTCGGCACGACAACTGTCCTGTACACCTGCCCCTTCAGTATGTAGCTCTCGAACTGCCCCGCCATCGCCACCACCACGGCCAAATCGGTCTCCGGCGCCGCCGCAATTACCGTACTCAGTCTGCTCGCCATGCTCTTTCCTCCCTAGCCCCTCTCCTGCTCCAGCCAAAGCGTTACCGGGCCGTCGTTCACCAGTGAGACCTCCATATGCGCCTGGAAAACGCCCTTTTCCACCGCCACGCCCTGCGCCGCCAGCAGTGCGCAAAACTTTTCGTATAGCTCCTGTGCCTGCGTCGGCGGCGCCGCCCGCGTAAAGCTCGGTCTCCTGCCCTTGCGAGCATCCCCATACAACGTGAACTGACTCACAGCCAGCACCGCGCCCCCGACATCCCCAAGGCCCAGGTTCATCTTGCCCGCATTGTCCTCAAACAGCCGCAACCCCGCTATTTTACGCGCCAGCCACGCCGCTTCGGCCTCCCCATCCTCGTCAGCGACCCCCAGCAGCACCAGAAATCCCAGTCCGATGCCCGCGGCCTTCTCGCCGTCAACGTGTACGCTTGCCCGACTCACTCGCTGAATTAGCGCCCGCATATTCCCTCCGTGTGCATCCAAATATTGAGGCGAACTTTCGTATCTCTCAGGAGGCGCCCAAGTCACGGTCAGTTCCCATTCCAGTTTTCGCCAGACTAAGCGCCGCCTCTGACTACCAACTACTGACTACTAACTGCTGCAGTTCTGGGCGGTCGGGCCTATTCGGCCCTCCCTTGTGCGGGGGCTCCGCCCCCGCAACGCCCCCTCTCCTACAACATCCCAAGTCGACCGGGTGTCGATATTCGTAACAGGTGCCTAATCGAAGGTGTCCAGCCAGACCGCGTCCCCCAGTCCCATCAGATCCCCGTAGGTGCCGGCCTTGTGCCTGCCCTCGCACCCTCCCCCACTGACGGACGCCACCGTACGGCCAGGCCCAGCACCTGCACTGCGTCTCGCACAAAGACGGTAAACGACTCCAGCCACCGCTGGCACTGAATCCCCGCCAGACTGTTCCCACCCCAAATCTGGGATGCACACTTGCCTCCTTGCCCCTTGACAAAACGAACATTTGTTCGTATACTATGAATATGAACTTCAGAATCCAGCTCGAACCGATGGCAAAGCTCGCCCGCATCGGCGAGATCAACGGCTATGAAGCCGCCGGCGACGCGCCCCATGCCGAGCCAACCCACCCCGGCTGCTTCACCCCGGCGACGCCCAAACCCACACGGCGGGAGCGCAATGCCGCCTCCCTGCGCCGCTCCATCATGAAAGTGGCGACCCCGCGCGGCCCAAAGCCGATCCTGCGCACGATGATGACCACCGCCTGCGAGCGCAACTGCTTCTACTGCCCTTTCCGCGCCGGCCGCAGTAGCGCCGAACGCCTCACTTTGCAACCGGACGAGCTGGCCGACGGCTTCACGCGCATGCAGAAGGCCGGCATGGTCGACGGCCTCTTTCTCTCGTCCGGCATCATCGGCGGCGGCGTCAGGGCCCAGGACAAAATTATCGATACAGCCGAGATTCTGCGCAAGAAACAGAACTACCCCGGCTACATCCATCTCAAGATAATGCCCGGCAGCGAGTATGAGCAGGTGCGCAGGTCCATGCAGCTGGCCGACCGGGTCTCTATCAATCTCGAGGGCGCCACCCCGGGCAGGCTGGCCGGCCTCGCGCCCCAAAAGGAGTTCTGGGACGACCTGATGCAGCGCCTCCTCTGGACCGAGCAGATCCGCAGCCGCGAACGCGTGCGCGCCTCCTCCGTCACCCAGTTCGTCGTCGGCGCCGTCGGGGACACCGACCTGGAGCTGGTTTCGCTCAGCGAGAAACTCTACCGCCAGGCCCGTCTGAGCCGCGTCTACTACTCCTCCTTCTACCCCGTGCCCGACACCCCCTTCGAAGACCTGCCGTCCGCATCCCTGAAGCGCCAGCACCGACTCTACCAGGCCAGCTTCCTCCTGCGCGACTACAACTGGGACACCGAGGACATCGGCTTCGGCGACGACCAGAACCTCCGCCTCGATGTCGACCCCAAGCAGGCCTGGGCCGACATCCACCTGCGCGCCGAGCCCATTGAGTTGAACCGCGCCGACAGGCCCGCCTTGCTAAGAGTCCCCGGAATCGGTCCCAAGAGCGCCGACCGCATCCTCCGCGCCCGCCGCCAGGGCACTCTTACCGACCTGCAACATCTGCGCGCCCTCGGTGTCCCCTCACCACAAAAGGCGGCCCCCTACATCCTCCTCAACGGTCGCCAACCCGCCCACCAGATGCCCCTCTTCCCTGTTACTGAGTAACTACCTCTCTTCTTAGGGATTGTTTCCCGCGTACTGGTATCGGCCAGTCCGGTCGCATGCGTCAATGCTGCCAGGACAAAAGACCTGACTCCAACTACACTGGATTCCTTCTGAATTCACAGTCCATGATGGGTTCAATCTTTGGGTGCATCGCAAAATGGGGGCGAACCCTCGTATACCTCTGGCTGCAGATGAACCAAGGACAGGCCGCGATCAACTCTGATCCAGAGGCAGTGCCGTCACTAACCCCTTGCCCCCAACCCCTGGCTCCCGCATTTCTGGGCGGTCGGGCCTATCCGGCCCTCCCTTGTGCGGGGGCTCCGCCCCCGCAACGCCCCCTCTCCTGCTCGCGCCGCAGTGAGATTGAGGGCAACATGACGGTGTCCGCCCGCGGCGGCCGTGCTTCGCCCCATCCCCCGTCCCGCTCCCGAGGATGCCGGCCCTGTCCCTGCCCATCTGCCACCTGGTCGATGGACAGCAAGCAATTTCAGCCACCATTGGCACGATTCCTGCACCTGACCTTTCTCGCCCCAAAATTGAACGGCACCCCAATCCTTTCCCTGTGCCGGGGCAATTCGCGGCATTTGGTCAGCAAAGTCCTTTCGCTGTAAGGTATTCTAAGCACAAACAATATCATCCTCTTGTCAATATTTGCCGCTTCACTGAATACGAAGGCCAGGCTACTTTTTCCGGGACATTACCCCAATGACAGTCAACATATCGTTGCTGACCGTGAGTCTTCCGCGCGTCCTGGGCCTGGTCGCCATCCTGGCGTCGCTGACAATCCTCACCCTACCAAGTGTCGGTGTGACCAATGCACAAACCGAGACTGAGACACCTGCACCCGGAGAAGGCGGGGACCCGGGCGGCCCGGCCGCACCTGTGCTGACAGCGACCCCCGGACATAGCTGGATAACGCTCAGTTGGGAGCCCGTTGCGGGCGCCGACATGTACGAAGTCTGGTCGCGGAGAGGCACGGACGGCGCCTGGCGCGAGTCATCTGCCAGCCCCCATTCAGACACTGCACACGGATTTCTCGGCCTTCCGTCCGGTTCGACCTGGTACTTTCTGGTCCGCTCCATAGCAGCCGACGGCAAAGTGAGTGCCTGGTCCCAGCTGGCGCAAGCCACTGTTTCCGAGGCACCGACGCCGACTGCAAGTGAGACCGAGACGCCTGCACCCGGAGAAGGCGGGGATCCGGGAGGCCCGGCCGCGCCCGTACTGTCCACGACCAAGGGGCCCGGCTGGATTACCCTCAGTTGGGAGCCGGTATTGGGCGCCAACACGTACGATGTCTGGTGGCGATTTGCCGACGGAGGAAGCTGGCGACAGGCTGACGGAAGCCCTATTTCAAATACGGACTATGGTTTTATCGGGACAAGCGACGGTACCATTCTGCATTTTCTGGTCCGTTCAATAGCCGCCGACGGCAAATCGAGCCCTTGGTCCGATCTGCATCAGGAAACCGCAATCGGTAGGCTGACACCGACGCCATCACCAACGCCGACGGTAAGCAGTAACCTTCCCGCGCCGACGATGACCGCACGCCAGACCGAGGCGGATGCCATCGAGCTCCGGTGGACGGAAGTTTCGGGCGCAGACACGTACGAACTCTTGACTTGGTGGGCCACCGACCCCGGTTGGCAGGGCCTGGGCGGAAGCCTGCGAGCTACGTCGTACACGCACCGCGGACTCACTCTCGGCAGAACATACCACTACGCGATCCGTGCCCTCGATGCAAACGGCGTAGCGGGGCCGTGGACGCAGTACCCCTACCCGACCGTGACCGTACAGGATACATCGACGCCGACGCCAACACCGACGCCAATCGGACCTACAACAACGGTAACAGCAACAGCAACAACAGAAACTACAATTTCAACTGCAACGCCGACGGCGACGCGGTCAGCGGGCGGTACACTGCCTGCGCCGGCACTGACTGCACGGGCAACCGAGACCAACGCAGTCGAGCTCAGTTGGACCGAAGTCTCAGGGGCGGACAGATACGAACTCTTGACCTGGTGGGCTACCGATCCCGGCTGGCAAGGCGTGGGCGGCACCCTGCGAGGGACGTCGTACACGCATCGCGGACTCACGGCCGGCAGGACCTACCACTATGCAATCCGCGCCATTAGCGCGAACGGCGCAGCCGGTACGTGGACGCAGTATCCCTACCCCTACGTGACCATAACCGATACGCCAACGCTTACTCCTACGCCGGCAGGGCCAACCCCGACACCAACCCCGACGCCAACCGGGCCAACACCAACGGCAACGCCGACAGCGACGCGGACAGCGGGCGGCAATCTACCCCCGCCGGCGCTGACTGCGCGGGCGATTGGGGCGAACGCAATCGAACTCAGTTGGACGGCTGTCACGGGGGCGGACGCATACGAGCTCTTGACCTGGTGGGACTATAACCCTGGTTGGCAGAGCGTGGGCGGCACATTGAGAGGGACGTCGTACACGCACAGCGGTCTAGTGAACGGCCGAGCCTATCATTACGCAATCCGCGCCATTGACGCTCAAGGCGTAGCCGGAGAGTGGACTTCGTCCCCGTACCCCTACGCCTTCGCAACCTCGACCCCGCAGACCGAACTGCCTGAGGAGAGAGCTGCCCTGGTCGCCCTCTACAATGCGACCGACGGGCCGAACTGGAGGCACGGCGACAACTGGCTGTCCAGCCAGCCGGTCTCGACATGGTACGGCGTATTCACGGACTCGAACGGCAATGTCGTACGGCTGGAACTCACAACAAACGGGCTGAGCGGGGAGATTCCTGATCTGAGCGCGCTCACCAATCTGACGGTCCTGGAACTCTATAACAACAATCTGACCGGTTCCTTCCCGGATCTGAGCGCGCTTACCAAACTGTCGAAGCTGGCCCTCCACGACAACCAGTTGACCGGCGAAATCCAGTCGATCAGCACGCTCACGAATCTGACGTCGGTGTTCCTCTTTAACAACCAGTTGAGCGGTCCATTGCCGGACTTGAGCGCGCTTACGAATCTTACGAGCGTTAACCTCAACGACAACCAGTTGACCGGGCAGATTCCAAAGCTTGACGATCTCACCAACTTGCGATTTCTGTTCATCAGAGACAACAAGCTGAGCGGGGAGATTCCGGATCTGAGCGCACTCGCCAGAATCCAGACCCTTGCCCTCAGCGGCAACGAGCTAAAGGGGGAAATTCCGGACCTGAGCTCCCTCACCAGCCTGCAGGTTCTGGCCCTCGGCCTCAATCAGTTGGAAGGAGAGATTCCCGACTTAAGCGCCCTGTCCAACTTGGAGCGACTGTCCCTCAGTGGCAACCAGTTGGAAGGGTCGATACCAGACCTGAGCACGCTCATCAGATTGCAGGGTCTGTTCCTCAACGACAACAAGCTGACGGGGGCGATTCCGGACCTGAGCGGCCTTCCCGACCTGGCGGCCCTGAACCTCCAGGGCAATGACCTGTGTCTGCCTGTCGGCACAAATCTGTCTGCACTGCATAACGACGTCGCTGTACACCTGAAAAGCATCGGACTGACCTATTGCGGAAATGAAAACCTTCCAGTTGCCCCCACTCTGCCGGAAGAGAAGGGCGCGCTGGCCGCGTTCTTCCAGGCAACCGATGGCACGAAATGGACCAACAAGGACAACTGGCTGACCGATGCGCCCATTGTTACCTGGCACGGCGTCTCTACTGACGACCAAGGCAGAGTGAATGGGCTGCGCCTGCCTGATAACAACCTTTCCGGTCAGATTTCGGATTTGAGTCTCCTCACGAAACTGACGGCCCTGGACCTGCGCGGCAACAGGCTGAGCGGCCAGATTCCGGCTTTTAGCGCTCTAACCAGCTTGACAGAACTGCACCTCGGCTCCAACGAATTGACCGGATCGATCCCGGCTCTGAACTCCCTTACCAATCTGACAACTCTGCACCTCGACAACAATAAGCTGAGCGGACAGATCCCGGCTTTGAGTTCACTTACCAACCTTACAGAACTGGATATTCGCGACAACAAGCTGACCGGGCATATACCTGACCTTAGCGCACTCGCCAATCTGACGACCTTGAAACTCGAGAAAAACGTACTCTCAGGGTCTCTCCCGAACTTGGGCTCACTCACCAACCTGACGCATGTGGATCTCAGAGAAAACAAGCTGGACGGCCAGCTCTCTGCGTTGCAGGTCCCCACCGGTTTGATGAGCCTGTACCTTGGCTCCAATCAGTTGACCGGACAGATCCCGGATCTGAGTTCCTTCACCAGACTGTCGCGGTTGGATTTCAGCGCCAACCGGCTGACCGGACCACTGCCGGACTTGAGCGCTCTCTCCGGCCTGTGGTGGCTCGATCTCAGCGACAACCAGCTGACCGGGTCAATTCAGGACCTGAATGCCTCCACCAGTCTGGTGCATCTGTACCTCGCTGCCAACCAGTTGAGCGGTGGGATTCAGGCGCTGAGCACACTCACCAACCTGATGCACGTGGACCTCAGCGACAACCAACTGAGTGGGGAGATCCGGGCCGTGACCGCGCTTACCCACCTGGAAAGCCTGGACCTCAGCAGCAACAAGCTTATGGGTCCGGTTCCAGATCTGAGCGGACTGAACAGTCTGACAATGCTCTCTCTGGCAGACAACCAACTGTGTCTGCCAACTGGGGCGGACCTGGCATCGTTGCATGCTGCCGTGTCCGCGCATCTGCGCAAGCTCAATCTGCCGTCCTGTGCGGGCTACTCCGACAGGGCCGCCCTGGTTGACCTTTACAATGCAACCGCCGGCGCCAACTGGACACAGAACGCCAACTGGCTGACCGCCGAGCCGGTTGGCAACTGGCACGGCGTAACCACGGACAGTAACGGACGCGTCACCCAACTGCGCCTTCCCGGCAACAATCTCATCGGTACGATTCCGGATCTGAGCGCGCTCACCGAACTGACGGCCCTCGACCTCGATACAAATCAGCTGTCCGGTTCGATGCCAAATCTGAGCGCGCTCACCAACCTGACGACCCTTGACCTCGGCTCCGGCTTGCTGTCAGGAACGATCCCGGATCTGAGTGCTCTGACCAATCTGACCAGTCTGGACCTCAGGTCGAACGACTTGACCGGCGAGATACCATCTCTGGGTTCGCTCACCAACCTCACGACCTTGAATCTCAGTCACAACCAGCTGGAAGGGGCGGTCCCCGATCTCAGCGCTCTGACCAGCCTGACCAGCCTGGACCTCAGCGGCAATAATCTGTGCCTCCCGGACAGCACAGACCTGTCTACCTTGATCACCGTCGTCGCCGCTCATCTGCGCAGTCTCAATCTGTCCGCCTGCACAAGCTCCCAGACCCCGGACACGACCAGCGAAAGGGCCGCCCTCGTCGCCCTCTACAACGCAACCGACGGCGCCAACTGGACGCACAACGACAACTGGCTGACCAACGAACCTCTCTCCTCCTGGTACGGCGTCTCAACCGATGCAAACGGACACGTAACGCGCCTGGATCTCGATAGAAACGAACTGAACGGTCCCATCCCGAACTTGGGTACACTCTCCAATCTGGAACGCCTGGACCTCAGTTACAACGAGTTGAACGGGACGATTCCTGATCTGAGCGCGCTCACTAACTTGGAGTATTTGAGCTTCGGTTTCAATGACCTGAGCGGGACCATGCCTGATCTGAGTGCCCTCACAAACCTATCGATTCTGTCTCTGAAGTACAACGACCTGAACGGGCAGATTCCGGATCTGAGCGCACTCACCAATCTGACAATCCTGAGTCTCGACTACAACCAGTTTTCCGGGGATTTCCCCGACCTGAGCGCCCTCACCAAACTGACGTCCTTGAGTCTCGCCGCCAACCAGTTTGCAGAGCCGTTTCCCGATCTGAGCGCCCTAACTAACCTGAGAACCCTCAACCTCAGTTACAATCGGTTCCCGGGACCCTTTCCAGACCTGAGTGCCCTCACCAACCTGACCAGCTTGGCCCTTAACAATGTCCAGTTGACCGGCGCCATTCCGGATCTGAGCGCCCTCTCCAACCTGACCGCACTTCACCTCAGCAGCAACCAGTTTACCGGTCCCTTTCCCGATCTGAGCGCACTCACCAACCTGTCAAGACTTTACCTGGGCAATAACGACCTTACCGGGCCGCTGCCAGACCTCAGCTTCCTTACGAAACTGACAACCCTTTCCATCGGCGGAACGCAACTGTGCCTGCCTGATGGAACGAGCGTGTCCCATCCTAACAGCGATGTGGAGTCCTACCTGAAGGGCCTCAGCCTGCCGTCCTGTACGGTCGCCGGTCCCGAACAGAGGGCTGCTCTTGTCGCCCTCTACAACGCAACCGACGGCGCCAACTGGAAACGCAACAACAACTGGCTGACCGACGAGCCGATCGGTACCTGGTACGGGGTCTTCACCAACAGCTACGGTCACGTCACGCGGCTGTCTCTCGGGCACAATCAACTGAATGGGACACTCCCTGACCTGAGCGCCCTCACCAACCTGACAAACGTGTTCCTCGCCGGCAATAAGCTGAGCGGACAGATCCCCGACCTCAGCGCCCTCACTAAGCTGCAGATACTGGTCCTTGAATCTAACCAGTTTACAGGGCCTGTCCCCGACCTGAGCGCTCTCACCAACTTGGTAAGCCTGAGTCTCAGCAACACCCAACTGAGCGGGCAATTCCCTGATCTGAGCGTCCTCACCAATCTGACGAGGCTCTCCATCAGCAATACACAGCTGACCGGACAGTTTCCCGATTTGAGCGCCCTCACCAAACTGAGAATCGTCTATCTCGGCCGCAACAGCTATACCGGCTCCATCACCGACATCAGCGCCCTGACGAACCTCGTCGTCCTCGATCTCGGCTCCAGTCAGCTGACCGGACAGATCCCGGATCTGAGCCCTCACCCCAAACTGAAGGAGCTTGACCTGGCCGGCAACCAGTTGTCCGGTGCGTTTCCCGATCTGAGCACGCTTACAAGCCTCTCCAAGCTCAGTCTGAATTCAAATCAGTTGACAGGCGCCTTCCCTGATCTGAGCGCCCTTACAAACCTGCTGCATCTCAACCTCGGCGCCAACCAGCTGACAGGAAACATCTCCGACCTCAGCGCTCTCAACAAGCTGCAGTATCTCAGCCTTGATGCCAACCAGCTAAGCGGAGAAATCCCCGATTTGGCCGCCCTGACCAGCCTGGCGAGGCTCGACCTCAGTAACAACCAGCTGACCGGACCGTTCCCTGACCTGAGCCTCCTCACGAATCTGACAAACCTGGACCTCAGTTCAAACCGGCTGACCGGACCCATCCTCGATCTGCACCACCTCACTGACCTGAGGTGGCTGCTGCTCAATGACAACCAGTTGACCGGGCCGGTCCCGGACTTCAGCATTCTGACCAACCTTGCCAGTCTGAACCTCACTGGCAATAGTCTCTGCCTGCCATCGGGTGCAACCCTGTCCCACTCAAATTCTTCCGTTTCTGCTCACCTCAACCGTCTCAATCTGCCAACCTGCACGAACGCCGAGACCATGCTGGCCCCCGCTGTGCCGCAAAACCTGACGCCGTCCGTCAGCGGCAACCAGATTACGCTCACTTGGGATGCAGTGTCGAACGCTGCAAGTTACGAGCTGCGGGCGTGGGACAGCCTAGACCGCCAGTGGGGCTCCATTGGCGGCGTCATCACAACGACAACCTACACCCATACAGTTCAGACTGACGGCCGCAACTACTACTACCAGGTCCGCGCCCGCAACGCCAGCGACGTGCGCGGCGCCTGGTCCGATCGGGTCTACGCGGCCGTCGTCACCCCCCAGTTTCCACCACCGCCTCTCTCCCTCGAACTTGACCTCTTCTATCAGAAATATCTGGACGTCAGCGGCGTGGTCGTGGTCGCCCCCTCTGAAGTGTCTGATGAAAAAATGGTTCAGGCGCGCGACGTCATTACCAGCATGCTCTCAGCGAAATCCGACCTGCTTTCCGATCTGGCCGCCAACAACGCTCGGATCGCCATATACCCGGACAATGCCGAGGGCGGAGGAATCACCCAACTGCCCGAACTTTGGTTCCTCACGAGCCTTCCACTCGGATACGTTCATAAGGCAGCCAATCTGTTCCTGGCAGGCGTGCCGGAAGAAGACGCAAACTGTGGCACACTTGTCCACGAGTTTGCTCACATGATCCATTACGTAATTGATGAGCGATCCGGGGGTGAGGCGTTCAATACACGGCTCGAGGCCCTTTACCAGGCCGCAATGAACGCGAGGCGCTGGCAGGGTCTCTACGCGGCAACGAATTACAGAGAATACTGGGCTGAGGCGGTCAGATTCTGGTTCTGGGAAACAATGCCTGCCTCGCTATCGGCGAGTTACTCGACGCTTAACGACTATGACCCGGACGTCGCCACCCTGGTCGAGGAGGTGTTCGGCGACGCGACTCTGGTCGCGTACTGCAAGCCCTGACTTTCGACATCCGAGAGACTACAATCTTGCCGATTCTGAATGGAAAACTGCTGTTTTCTATCGGAAAAATTCAATGAGGAGTTTACTTTCTTGTTCGCGATCTTGAGCTTCCCGGCATACGGGTTACCTTTCCGCTGCCTCTTCGTAGGCCTCTTTCAGCGTGTCGAGAACTTGAGGTGTAATATCCTTTACTATGTTCCCCTGTCCAAACTTGGTCGGTGCAATCGCCCTTTCAACGGAACTGACAGACCTTGGCGCCAGTCGCTCGAAGACTGACCTCCAGACCGCAATCGATGGTCGTTGTTCGTCGTTCCAGATTGTGACTAGGCCAGTGTTGTCTGGCATGATCCTGGGCAACAATGTAAATCTTTTCCCCTCTACCCCTGCAAAAGTAAATAGTCGTACACTGGGAAGGGAAGATATCTGTTCCGCCCAGCTTGTTAGACGCTCGAAAGTTTCACGAGATTTACCAACAACGGCTGCAAATGAGTCTCTGAAAGCGTTCGAGCCATCGGTCAATCGCTCGCCTCTCCTGGCCTCTTTCACCGCGGTAGGAATAGTCGAAAGAGATGAACCGCTTAATTCGGGGGAGACGCGTTGAGGCAATGCCACCTGAGCGCCATTTACCTCGTAGACACTGAGAGCGATCAGGTCAATTGTTAATGCATGAACTGTAATGCTGTCAAGGTACCCGACGATCCGTTCCAATTCTGTGGAAACGTCATCCAGTACAAGAACCAATCTGAAATCGCCCCTGTCTAAATGCTCTTGCAATGAAGCTGCAAAAGTGTCAATATCGGCCGCACCTTCCTGATCCTGAGCCTGAACGGCGCCAAGGATTGAGCCGTGGCTGGCCACCGCAGACTCCTTTCGCAGTAACGCACGCTCAAGTCCTTCGACACTAATTCCTTGCAGAAACGCCGCATAGGCCAGTACCTGCGACACAATCCCCCGGCGCGCCTCAGCGTTTCTTGCTAGTTTTACTTCGATGATCGTTGGCCGGCCGCTGGGCTCAACTGCCAGGATATCTGCGTATCCGTTTCCCAACTGCACTTCAGATCCTAGAACCAATAGTCGCACGGAGCCTGCTATTGGCAGCAATTCAGGGTTCCGCTGGATGAGGCGGTGCAGTGAAGCTTCATCCTGGAACGCCTGTGGCGCGTCCAACTCCCACCCATCCCCTCTGTTGGTCCATATTCCTGTCACTCGTCGCCTCCACATACTCTTGCGTCCCTCGCTTCCAGGTCCGCACGCGCGGCCTTGAGCGCCAGATCAATGTCCACAGGTACACCCTTCTTCTCTGTCAGTACCAGCTGATTGAGCCGTTCACTCTCCTTCAGCCACTCTTTCCACGCTGCTCTTCGGTGTTCCCTTGTCCGCTCCGCCAACTCGTCGGCGGTCTGAACTCGTTCATTCATGCCTGTGCTCCTCCATTTGCGTTCCCTCTATGCCCAACCCACAACCCAACCCCCAACACAACCGCCCCCAGCCAGCTCCCCGGTCCGAACAAGCCCGTCGCACCCAGCAGTACTCCCACCGTCCCGGCCGTGAAAACCTTGATATTCGACGCCGCCCGCCGACCAGACCCCCGCGTCGCCGCTCCCCACGCCGCCCCACTTCCCGCCCACAGGATCAACCCGATCGGCGCCTCCTCCGGAAAGAAGCCAAGCGTAACCAGCGCCAGGATCACGACCACAACCGCGCGCTGCCGCTCGCGGCGTGCGATGTCGACCCTCATGCGCCGCGCCAGCCACTCTGCACCCAGCGTGACCACGCAGCCCAGCGCCGCATTCAGCCACGGCGACCCGTGCCCTGTATGGCTCAACACGCTGGCCGGTATGTAGACTAGGCGAAAGAGAAAGAAGAAAGGAATGAACGCGGGGTGAAGAATCTGCCGGCCCATCAACTGCTGCTCAACCAGGCTGCCAGCGCCACTGCCCTCGCCGGCTCCACCCAAACCAGGCTATCCAGCTGCAACGCGTCCGCGCCCGCCTGCAAGCAATCTCGCGCCTGCTGCCGGGTATGAACGCCGCCGCTGGCGATGAGCGAGCCGGGCAGCGCCAGCGCTTTCACCTCCAGCAGCGCTGCCAGCATCATCGGGAAAGCCCCCGGCCCGAACATCTCTCCGCTCACCGCCTGGCCGTCTGGCCGTACACCCGCCCCCATCGGCTGCCTTCCCACCACCACACCGGCCGCGCCCGCCTCCACAGCCGCCGTGGCCAGGACGGCAGCTCGCGCGAGAGGCAACTTAACCAGCACGGGCAAATCCGTCTCCCGCAGAACAACCTCCAGCAGCCGGCTGATATCTTTCTCGCTGGCATAAGGCTCGCACAGCAGCTCGAACCCCTCGATTCCGGCCACCGCGGAAAGCCGCTCCACCGTCTCCGCCGCGTCCCTGTACTCGCTGTCCGCCACCAGGGCGATGACCGGACAGCCCAACCGCGGCCACAGCTGGCCGTAGCGCCTCACCGCCGCCGACACGCCCCGGTTCTGCAACCCGACGTTGCGTACAAACCCGCCAAATGTCTCCGCCATGCGCGGCGGCTGGCTGCCGCCCCGGCTCCGTCGCGCGAACGGGCCCACAACCGCTCCGCCGAACCGGCCCATCTCCAGTTCCCTGTGCCTCGCCTCGCCGTAGCCGACACTACCTGCCCCGAGCATCACCGGGCCTGTCAGTGGCAGACCGATCTTATGGCCGGGCGCCAGTTCGACAGCCCTTTCAGCCATCCGCACCGCCCGGGCCAACCAACTCCACAAACGTGTCCACGCCAATGTTCGAGCCGCAAAGAATCAGTCCCACCCGTTTCCCCACCGCCTGTTCGCGCAGCGGACCCAGCAGGGCCGCGGTCGAGGCTGCACACGCCGGTTCAACCGCCAGTTTCATCTCGTGTAAAAGAAGCCGCATCGCATCCAGCATCTCGTCGTCGCTGACCAGCACCACATCTTCCAGAAAGTGCCTGCACAATCCGAGACTGTAGGACTGCGTCGACGGTGCGCCCAGGCTCGTGGCGATCGTTTCCACCCGTTCAATCGACTGCACGGTTCCGCTGGCAAAGCTGCGGTGCATCGCATCCGCGCCTTCCGGCTCCACACCGAAGACCGCGCACGCCGGCTGCAGCTGCTTGACCGCCGCGCCGATGCCGGCGGCCAAACCTCCTCCTCCTATTGGCACGATCAACATGTCCAGCGCCGGCGCATCCTCGCACACCTCCAGCCCCACCGTCGCTTGACCCGCGACAATCGTACGGCCATCAAACGGATGAACAAAGGCCCGCCCTTCTTCCGCCTGGATGCGCTCCACCTCGGCAAACCCCTCATATACGTCGGCCACCAGCACAACCTCGGCCCCATAACTGCGCGACTTCTCCACCCGAAACCGGGGCGCGGACGACGGCATCACGACTTTGGCGCTGATACCGAATAACTGTGCCGCATATGCCACTGCAATCGCATGATTGCCCGCGCTCACCGCGGTCACGCCCCGCTCCCGCGCCGCCCTGTCCAGCTGCAGAATGTCATTCACAGCGCCGCGCGGCTTGAACGTTCCCGTCCTCTGAAACAGCTCCAGCTTCAGCCACACCTCCGTGGTCGCGCCAAGCGCCTCCTCCAACGCCTGGCTCTGCCAGCGCCACATGAGTGTGCGCAAGACATAGGGTTCGATGCGGGCGCGCGTCGCCCGTATCTCGTCGAGTGTAGGGATCTCAAGCTCGGTCATCTTGTCAACAGTCATAGTTTGTGCCTTGAATCGGTAAAGTGGAGTGGCCGGGAAAGGGCGGGAAGCCCCGTTCGGCCGTCGTGCGAGGAATTATCGCGCCTGCGATCACGCGCTCAGCGTTCCCTTGGTACTCGGAACGCCGGTCCGCCGCTCATCCGGCCGCGTCGCCCCGTCCAACGCTCGCGCCAGCGCTTTGAACAGCCCTTCCGCTTTGTGGTGATCGTTGCGCCCGTACAGCACCGCCGCATGCAGGTTCAACCTCCCGTGGATCGCAACGCTCTCGAACAAGTGGAACAACAGGTCCGTGCTGAGCTCCCCCAGTTTCGGCGTGGTGAACTCCGCTTCAAATACGCAGTACGGCCGTCCGCTCAGGTCCACCACCACCCGCGCCAGCGTCTCATCCATCGGCACGTAGGCATGCCCCGTGCGTACGATGCCGCTGCGGTCTCCCAGGGCCTGGTCGATCGCCCGCCCCAGGCAAATGCACACGTCCTCAGCCGTGTGGTGCTCGTCAATCTCAAGATCGCCGTCCGCCCGCACCATCAGGTCAAACAGCCCGTGCCCGGCAAAGAGCGTCAGCATATGGTCCAGAAACCCGATGCCCGTCGCCGCCTCCGCTGCGCCGCGCCCATCCAGCGCCAGCTCCAGCACGACCTGCGTCTCTTTCGTCGCCCGTTCAATTCTGGCCTGTCTCATAGTCGTTCCAGCCTATCTCTTCGTCACTGGATTTGAAACCCGTACCTTTCAAACGTGTGCCTCCCAAAATGGGGGCGAACTCTAGCATACCTCTGGAGGCACCCAAGCCATGGTCAGTTCCCATTCCAGTTTTCACCAGAATAGGCGCCGTCTCTGACTACTGTCTACTAACTGCTGCAGTTCTGGGCGGTCGGGCCTATTCGGCCCTCCCTTGTGCGGGGGCTCCGCCCCCGCAACGCCCCCTCTCCTACAACATGCCTGGTCGACCTGGTGTCGATATTCGTAACAGGTGCCTACTCGAAGGTGTCCAGCCAGACCGCGTCCCGCCAGTCCCATCAGATCCCCATGGGCGCCGGCCATGAGCCTGCCCTCGCACCCTCCCCAACAGACGGACTCTACCGTACGGCCAGGCCTGGCGCCTGCACTGCGTCTCGCCCAAAGACGGTAAACAACGCCAGCCACCGCTGGCACTGATTCCCCGCCAGACTGTTCCCACCCCCAATCTGGGATGCATCCTTTTCAAACACGGCCCTCATTCTCTCCCCACTCCCTTTTCCTCACTTCTCCCTCTTGAGGCGTTTGCGTCCTGCAACCTGCGCCATACAGCCCGCGCAGTCTCCTGCAACTGGCAACTGTCCTTCCGCCAATTCTCCCACCCTTTGCGCAGCCGGGCAAACATTCACCCCTTTTATCCCTCCCCACTCTGGGGCGTCGCACCGCAAATCAAGCTGCCCCTCCTTCGAATATTGATAACTCTTGTCCTGCCAATACCACCTACGTTTGACATTTGCACCATTCGGGCTAAAATCCTACTGTGGCTTATTTTCTTGGAATCGACGGCGGTGCAACCAAAACCCATATCATTCTGTCCAACGGCACAGGCCGCTTGGTCGGCGAAGGACAGAGCGGCCCTTCCAACTATCATATCGTTGGTGTGGAACAGGCCGCCGCCAACCTGTCCGCAGCGATCTCACAGGCTCTGACCCCGTCTGCCGTTTCCCCATCTGACTTGAAGGCTGCCTGCGCCGGCATGGCCGGCTTCGATGGCCCATCCGACCAGAAACAGATGCATCAGATTCTGACCTCTGCGCTCAAGGCCAGCGGACTGCATTGCTCGTGGCGGTCGCTCAACGACTCCGTCGTGGCCTGGGCCGGCGCCTTCCACGGCAGCCCCGGCGTCCTCATCGCCGCCGGCAGCGGAGCCGTCGCCTTCGCCGTCGGCGAGGAAGGCCGCTCAGCTCGCGCCGACGGCCTCGGTCACTGGCTGGGCGATGCCGGCAGCGGCTACGATATCGGCCGCCGCGGCCTCCGCGCCGCCTTGGCAGCTCTCGACAAACGCGGCCCTGCGACCCACCTTACGGAGCACTTTCACGCCATCGCCGGCAGCAACCAGCAGGAGTGGATCGGCTGGATTGCCGGACTCGATTCAAGTATCTCCTATGCCCACGAGCAACTCCGTTCCTTTGCCCCCTCTGTATTTGAAGCAGCTGCCTCCGGTGATGCCGTCGCCCGCTCTATCCTGAATGACGCCGGCGCGGCGCTTGCCCGTACAGCCGTCTCCGTCCTGCGCAAAGTCGGCCTGCTGAACGAGCCGCAGGTCGCCACCGCCGGCTCCGTTTTGGGGCAACCGTCCTGTCTTCGCCAGGCATTTCGCGCTGAACTCAACGCACATCTGCCCGGCTGCAATATCGTTCCTGCCCGCTCCGACCCGGCCTTCGGGGCCGCTCTGCTGGCCGGCAACCCCGACCTGGTTCCGCAGGATGCATTCCAGATATGTGGTTAAAAGGGTGTCCTGCCCATCTATGTTCAGCCGCTGACAGGGCCTTCCCAAAGCCATTCAGGCGGATCAATCAGAGGAAATTAACCTGAGGACTTTCAATGTATCAGGGCTTTGAAATAATCGATTTCCACCTCCACTTCCCCACAAGTAAACCGTGGTTCCCCAATATGGGAAACACGATTCAGAAATACATCGACAAAGTGGGCGAGGAGCGGGCCCGCAAAGTGCAGGAGATGAGCCGGCCCTACGGCGAACACTGGCGCAAAATGTGGGGTTTCCCGAGACCGGAATCCCCCGACGACCACCCCGGAGACAGGGAGCAGGCCCGACGCTGGGCCGCGGAGCTCGATGATTACGGCGTACGCGCTGTCGGCTTTGTAACCGGCGGCGGCAATGACCATCTCGCCGAAATCGTCAGCTGGTATCCCGACAAATTCGTCGGCTTCGCCCATCACAATCCCTTCGAGCCGGACGCCGTCGCCCAGCTGGATCGCGCCGTAAACGAGCTTGGCCTGCGCGGCTACAAACTGCTCGCACCCATGATTGAACAGCCTATCGAGGACGAGTCGATCTGGCCCGTCTGGGAAAAATGCGCCGAACTGGATATCCCCGTCCTTATTCACTTCGGCATCCAGGGCAGCGCCGGCGGCATCGCCTGGCACGAGAACATCAGCCCCTTCAAACTGCACAATATCGCCAAAGCCTTCCCCGACGTGACCTTCGTAATCCCCCACTTCGGCTGCGCCTGGGAACGTGAGACGCTCCAACTCTGCTGGGCCTGCCCCAACGTCTGCGTTGACACCAGCGGGAGCCTCCAGTGGATCCGCTGGGTGCCCGGCGACGTGACCGTCAAATACCTGTTCCGCAAATACTACGAGACCATCGGTCCCAGCCGCATCATCTTCGGCACCGACAGCAGCTGGTTCCCGCGCGGCTTCACCCAGGAATATCTGCAGGACCAGATGCGAAGCTGTCTCGACCTGAATTTCCCGGACCAGGACATCCAGCAGATCTTCGCCGGCAACGCCGCCCGCCTGCTCAAGATCGACCTGTAAAAGGTAGACCGGGCACTATGGTGCTACAGAGATATACAGCCCGGCGCACAGGCTTTTCTGTTGCTCTCTGAACATGACAATCTTCGTCTCTCAAGTTCAACTATCCAATCATCGGACTTTCCACCACAACCTTCGTTGACAGCCCCTATCAGGTCTCGACAGTCGACCCTACGTACTCTACCCTAAGGAGGATCCCAACAATGAAACGCTCCAAACTGTATGTGTTGATAGGCACACTTCTGGTGGCCGCAATGCTCTTGGCCGCCTGCCCCGCGCCGGCTGCGCCTGCCGCAGAAACGGCCTCTGAGCCAGCCGCTGCTGAAGAGGCCATGGCTGACGAAGTCATCGAAATCGAGTACTGGCAGTACAACTTCGCCGCCAGGGTGAACGCTATGGACCAGCTGATCGCCCAGTTCGAAGCGGCGAATCCCAACATCAAGGTCGTCCACAACGCCGACATCCCCTACGCTGAGTTCCGTGACAAGATCGCTGCCAGCGTACCTGCCGGCGTCGGCCCCGATGTCGCCACCCTCTTCTACGGCTGGCAATCCGTCTGGATCGATTCCGGCTACCTCGTGCCTCTTCCCGAGGACGCCTTCCCGCCCGCCATGGTTTCTGAGGAGTTCAGCCCCATGGTCCAGGCCAGCTTTGTCGAGGGTACGCTATACACCCTCCCGACAGCCGTGCGCGCCCTGGCCCTCTTCTACAACAAAGACCTGATGGCGGATGCCGGCCTCGATCCCGAAAATCCGCCCTCGACATTAGACGAGCTGGCCGATCAGGCCGTCGCCTGCACCCAGCGCGATGACGAAGGCTCGCTCGTCGTCCAGGGCTTTGTCGCCGACCCCTCCGCCCAGGACCATCACTGGTTCCGCGAAGTGCTGGTGCGCCAGTTCGGCGGCGTGCCCTACACCGACGATTACACCGAGGTCCTCTACAACGATGAGGCCGGTCTGCAGGCCTGGAACTATCTCCTGGCCTTCCACACCGAGCTCGCAACCGGCGACCGCGACCTGTTTGACGGCAGCACCAACGCCTTTGTCGGCGGCCATGTATGCTTCCATGTCGACGGCTCCTTCCGCCTCGGCACCATCGCCAACAACAATCCCGACATGAACTTCGGCGTCACCGAACTACCCTCGCATAACGGCGTCAAGAGCACCTTCGGCTCCTACTGGACCCATGGCCTCACCAAAAAGGCCGCCGCCGATCAGGCGCGCTTCGATGCCGCCGTTAAGTTCCTTCAGTTCATCACCAGCGCCGACGCCGGCGCCCTCTGGGTCGACATCGTTGGCGAGCTGCCCGCCCAGCTCGCGGCCGGCAGCAATCCGGAACTCCTCGCCGATGAGAAGCTGGGTGCCTTCGCAGCAGGGCTGGAATACTCCCACGCCACCTTCTTCGCTGACGAAAGCCAGCAGCGCCAGGCCATCATCGACTCCTTCGACATGGTGGTCCTGACCGACGAAGACCCGGCGACTGCGCTCCAGATCGCCGCCGACACCGACCAGGAGGTTTTGGACGATTTCTGGTCCAGCCGCTAAACGAAATGTGAAATACCTAAAGCGAGAGGATACCAGCGGGCCGGGGTATCCTCTCGCCTGACGCTTTGTCTGATCCGGGAAGATCCCCTTGGCCTTCGTCCAAATCTGTTGAGCCTTCCCAGTGTCGGCCGCCTGAATTTCGCTGAAACCGAGTTGGAATAGCTCTATGCGCCTGACCCTCCGCCAGCGGCAAATCATCTGGGCCTACATCTTCATGAGTGTGGCCCTTGTCTTCTTTGTCGTTATCCGCTGGTATCCAACCATCCTGGCATTCAACGTAAGCTTCCGCGACTGGAATGTCTTCGAGGGCACCGGCCCCTGGGTAGGCCTGGAGAACTATCAGGAGATCTGGCAGGACGCCGGTAAGCCGCGCAGCTCTGTCACAGCCGCCTTCTCCAATACCGTTCGCTACGTCCTCTTCGGCGTGCCATCTCAGTTGGTTCTGGCTCTTGCCATTGCCTTGCTTCTCGCCCAGATCCGGCGCCTGTCCGCGGTCTTCCGCGTCGCCTACTTCGCACCCTACGTCACCTCGGCCGTCGCCGTCGCCTTCGTCTGGAACTGGCTCTATCAGCCGGAAACCGGCTTGATCAACCAGGCGCTGGACCTGGTCGGCCTGCCCCAGCAACCATTTACCAAGAGTCCCGCACAGGCCCTGCCTTCGATCACTGCCGTCGCCGTATGGCAAAATCTCGGCTTTGCCGTCATCATCTTCCTGGCCGGCATTCAGCAGATTCCGGGCCACTACTATGAAGCCGCCCGCATCGACGGGGCCAACGCCTGGCAACTTTTCTGGCGCATCACTCTGCCCCTGCTCAATCCGATTATCGTCTACCTCACCGTGCTCGGCACCATCTCCTATTTGCGGCTCTTCGCTCTCGTCCAGAACATGAGCCCTCAGGGCACCGGAGGTCCGCTCAAAAGCACCACTACTGTTGTGCTCGAGGTCTATCGAGAGGGGTTTTCCAGCTACAAGATGGGCTACGCCGGCGCGCTCACCGTGCTTCTTTTCTTTCTCATACTGCTGATAACAATCATCCAGCTGCGCTTCTTTTCGCGGCGGATTGAGTATTAGGCGGGGGCAACCGGGAACCTTTTCCATGACTACTTCTGCAGAGTTGGGCACAGAGGGTACGCTGCAGATCGCGGATCATTTCGCGCCTGCCCAAAGCGGCGCCCGGCGCCGCTTCAGTTGGACGCTGTTGATCGCATACATTCTGCTGGCAATCGGCGGCGTCTGCATGGTCACGCCTTTTTTCTGGATGATACTTACTAGCGTTAAACCGCCTCCCGAACTGGTCAACTTCTCCTTCTTTCCTGAAAACCCAACCCTCCAGAACTACCTGAATGTACTCAATACCAGCAGCTTCGAACGCTGGTATCTCAACAGCATTATCGTTGCCATAATCAGCACGACAAGCGTTGTCTTTTTCGACACGCTGGTCGGTTACACGCTCAACAAATTCGACTTCCCGGGCAAGAACATCATCTTCATCGGTATGCTCGGCACGCTCATGATCCCGACCGAAATGCTCATCATCCCTTGGTTCACGATGAGCGTGAACTGGAACTGGCACATCGGCTACACCCAATACTGGGGCATCGCCTTCCCCGGCGTCATCACCGCCGCCGGCATCTTTCTCATGCGCCAGTTCTTCGACGGGGTCCCTAACGAGCTCCTTGACGCCGCCCGCATGGACGGTATGAACGAGTTCGGTATCTGGTGGCGTATCGCCGCGCCGCTTGTCAAACCAGCCATCGCTGCCCTGGCGATCTTTAACTTTATCGGCAACTGGAACGCCTACCTTTGGCCGCTGATCCTGGCCAACAGCCGCGAGTTCTATACATTGCCCGTCGGCCTCAGTTTCTTCCGCGGCGAATCTACCACCCACTGGGAGAAGATCATGACCGCGGCCAGCCTTGCCAGCATCCCACTGCTTATCGTCTTTCTGGTCTTCCAGCGCCAGATTATCCAGGGGATCGCTCTCACCGGGCTGAAGGGCTGAGCCCGCAGACGGCGCGGCATATTGGGAGAGCCCAACAATTCTCCGACGGGAGTAGCAATTATAGTGTGGCATCCTGTCGCACATAACACAGTTCATATCGAAGAGGAGTCCTCTCTTGAAGTTACACGAATACCAGTCGAAGCGGGTTCTCGCCCAATATGGTGTGCCCATCCCCAAAGGCGAGGTCGCAACCACACCGGCCGAAGCGCGCGCCATCGCCGAACAGATCGACAGACCGGTCGTCATCAAGAGCCAGGTGCTGGTCGGCGGACGCGGCAAGGCCGGCGGCATCAAGCTGGCCGGTAATCCGGATGAGGCCGAGGAAGTCGCAGCACAGATCCTCGGCATGGATATTAAGGGGCTTACTGTTCAAAAGGTCCTGGTGGACGAAGCCGCCGACATCCGCTCTGAAATCTACTTGGGCGCCGTCCTCGACCGCGGCGCGCGTAAGGTGGCCATCATGGCCAGCAGCGAGGGCGGCGTCGAAATCGAGGAGGTCGCTGCCCAAACGCCCGAAAAGATCATCACCGTACATGTCCACCCCCTCCTCGGCATGCAAGGCTACCAGGCCCGACAGCTGGCATACGGCATCGGACTGCCCAAAGAGCACGTCGCCGTCTTCACCAGGATTGCGCAGAGCCTCTACCGGGCCTTTGTCGAAAGCGACGCCAGCCTCGCAGAGATCAATCCCCTCGTCATAAATGGCGACAACCAGCTGCAGGCCGTCGACGGTAAAATCCTCCTTGACGACAGCGCCCTACCCAGGCAAAAAGAGTTGGCCGCGATGCGCGACCCCGATGAAGACAGCCCCACTGAGACCGAAGCACGAGAGGTCGGAATCAGCTATATAGACCTCGATGGCGAGATCGGCTGCATGGTGAACGGCGCCGGCCTCGCTATGGCCACGATGGACATCATCAAACTTTATGGCGGCAGCCCGGCTAACTTCCTCGACATCGGCGGCGGTGCCGGCGCCGACAAGGTACTGGCCGCACTCAGGATAATTCTCCGCGACGCGCGCGTGAAGGCGGTTCTCATCAACATCTTCGGCGGCATCACCCGCTGCGATGAAGTGGCAAACGGCATCGTCGAGGCCATCAACAGCCTCAACGTAAAGGTGCCGATCGTCGTC
>DAOUHY010000158.1:0-21398 GCA_034428435.1 Caldilineaceae bacterium
GTCGTCGCATACCAGCAGTTCCGCCTGACGGATGAACATGCGCGCCGCCGCGGCCCGCTGTCTCTGGCCGCCCGACAGCCTCACGCCCCGCGGCCCCACCACCGTCTCCAGTCCATTTTCAAGCTGCTCGAGATCGGTATCCAGCGCCGCGGCCCGCACTGCCTGTGTCACCTTCGCATCGTCCGCTTCCAGGCCGAGCAGAATATTCTCCCGCAATGATTCGCTGAACAGGCTTGGCGTCTGCGAAATGTACGCGCTCACCGGCGGCACAAGAAATGACGCCGGTTCGTGGATGAGCCGGCCGTTCCAGTGTATTTCGCCGGATTCGGCCGGTAGCAGCCCCAGCAGGACCCGCAACAGCGTCGTCTTGCCCGCGCCGATCCGCCCGGTGACGACCGTGAAACTGCCCCGTTCAAGGCGCAGGTCGATATCAAAGATGCCCTTTTCTGAACCGGGGAATCGATAGGTCAGCCCGGAGGTAGAGAGAGATTGCAGCTGTTCGGGCCGGGCAGGTGACTGGTCGCGGGCAGGAGGAAAGGCTCCGCTCAGATGGATTGGCGTTCTGCGCACCAAATCGGAGGGTTGCGCTCCCTGCATCAGCCGGTCCATACGCCCGATCGAGACGCCTGCCTGTTTCCAGCGCGCGAAAAATGTCCCGATTGTGTAGATCATGTTGGTGACGAAAGTCAGGTAATAGGCAAACAGGGAGAAGTCGCCGATCGTGAACGAACCATCCCGCAGCGCCGAGCCGGCCAGCAGCAGGATCAGACCCATACCGATGTTTACAACATTGTGAAAGGTCGAGTTGAGGACCTCGTTAAAGAGACGGTCGCGCAGGGCGTTTTTGCGGCGATTCTCGTTCAACTCTTCAAAGTGCCCAAGCATACTCTCTTCCGCATTGGCTACCTGCACCGCCTGCACGTGCTCAAACATCTCACCGATAAAACCGGCTACATTGCCGGCCGCGAACCGGTTGGCCTCACGGTACTGCTGGACTCTGACCCTCGCCAAATTGGCCACCACTACCACGATCAGCAGCGGCAGGAAGGCGAAGACCGTGACGCGCAGATTGATGCGCGCCATGGTGAACAGAGCGATCACACCAAAGCCGCCCGTCGCCAGCAAAAATAGCGCCCACACGGTGAAGTTGCCCACCTCGTCCGCATCCTCGCGGAAGCGGCTGATCGCCTCGCCGGTAGAGCTGGGCAACGAGCGCGCGCCCGGCATGCTGAGAATGTGCTCCAAGAGATTCTTGCGCATCGTGGCCGCGGTGCTGAAGGTCCAGCGAAAGAATACGTACATATCGGTGAATATCAGCCCGTTGCGCAGAAGCGCGACGGCCAGCACCACCGCGGCCCAAGCGTTCGGCCCCCAGGCCAGCGGAGCCGAGCCGGTTAGCGAATCGAAGTAGAAGCGAATGATCAGCCCGTTTGCCTGGAAAATCCCGACAAAGATAACTATCCGCAGGGCCGTCGTCAGCGAATACAGGCCGGGAAAACAGCGAAACAGGCCCCACCAGGCGCTGACTACCGAGATCGGCGGACGCTCGGAGATCTGCGTCATCCAACCAACTCCTCTGCACCCATTTCCTCTATCCCCAATTGCAACAGATGATGGTAATGGGAGGTAGGATCCGATGCCAGCGCGCCGCGGTCCCCTTGCTCCCGGATCTCTCCGTTCTTCAGGATCAGGATTCTGTCGGCCCGCTGCACCGTGGAGAGCCGGTGCGCGATCAGAATGCCCGTCCGGTTGCTGAGCAGACGCGTCACCGCCTTATCCAGGAAGGCCTCGGTTGCCGGGTCTAGCAGGGAAGAAGCTTCGTCCAATACGATGACTCCAGGATCCCGCAAAAATATACGCGTAAAGGCCACGAGCTGCGACTCCCCTGCTGACAGCCCGCCGCTGCCGATCTGCAGCGGCGCGTCCAGGCCTTCCCCCAGAGAGGCATACCACTCTGTTAGCCCCAATGTTTCGATGGCTTCCCAGATGCGCGCATCCGGCACGCTCCTGTCAAAGAAGGTCAGGTTGTCCCGAACTGAGGCCTGAAATAGCTGTACGTTCTGGGTGACCATAGCCACCTGCGCGCGCAGCTGCTGCAGAGGCCACTGGCGCACATCCCTCCCAGCCACCAGCACACGGCCGCTGTCCACGTCATAAAGACGCAGCAACAGCCGCGCCAGCGTCGTCTTGCCGCTGCCCGTGCGCCCCAGCAGTCCCAACACCTCGTTTGGCTCCAGCCGCAGATGGAACCCGTCCAGCGCGAACTTACCTTTTCCGGATGTTGCTTCCTCCGGCGGCGCATCCATCGGGTAGGCAAAACGCACCTGCTCGAACTCCACAGTCAAGGCGCCTCCTTGCCCCGCGTCACTGCTCTCCGGCAGCGGAGCCGCCTTCACAGCGGTCGCAGGTGTCTCTGCCAGACGGCTTTTCGTAGCGAACAGCTCCTGAATACGGGCGATGCCGGCCCCGGCGCGCTGAAACTGCTCAAATTCCCGCGCGATCCGTTCAATTGGCTGCGAGATCAGATTTGTATAGTGAAAGATGAGATAGACCGTGCCGATCGTGAGCGCGCCGCTGAAGTAAAGTGATGCGCCGACGACAAAGGCGATGGCAGCCCCGACCGAAAAGAGAAACCAGGCGACGTTGATCATCGAGAAGCCCAACAGTTCCGCGCGTATCGTTGTTTGCCAGAACGTGCGCAGGAGTTGGTGGAAGCGGAAGAGCGTGAACACGCGCGCATTGCTCGCGCGGATGTCCTCGGTGCCGGCCAGGCGCTCCTCTACGAATCCGAAGAAGCGGGCGCTCGCCTCGCGCGAGCGTTGCCAGTGGGGCACGGCCACGTTGCGCAGCCGACCCAACACCAGAAGCGTGACGACGACAAAGGCCCCGATCGCCATGCCAACCCGCATGTCTTCGCGCAGCAGAACCACCATCACCCCAATCAGGAGTAGGCCGTTGCCGAAAAGCTGTACCACCAGTTGCGCAAAAAATCGTGTCAGCGCGTCAATGTCGCCGTCAATGCGCTCAATCATTTCGCCCGGCGTACGCTGCTGGTGAAACGTGAGATCCAGATGCAGACAGTGCCGGGCCAGGTCGCGTCGCAGCGCGTTGGTCGCCCGCCAGCCTACATTCTCCGCCAGGACTGTGCTGCTGATCGCCGCGACCTGCTGGACGGCGGCGATGCCGATGAACAGCAGCGCCAGGCCAGTAAGGAGTTCCATCGAACCCCCGGCCAGCGCCGAATCCAGAAAACGACGCATGATCAGAGGGTTGGTCAGTTGCAAGAGGATATTGATGCAGAGGACGAACAGAAGCAGCAGTGTCTGCCCCAACTGCGGGCGCAGATAGCGGGTCAGCAGACGCACATAGATCCGTTGGGACGGACGCATCACGTGCCTCCAGGGGGACACAGAGGAACGTCAGTGCGGCTTGCGAACTGTGATCCGAATCTATTTCGCCCGCGGCTTCAGGCGGAGGAAGCGCTGCAGGCATCTCGCAGCGCGGTCAGGTTTTCACCAACACTCTTATCTGTGTTGAAGACGGCGCTGCCGACAACGATTACATTGGCGCCGTTGCGCAGCACGTCCCGGATATTGCCGGCACCAATGCCGCCGTCCACTTCCAGATCGCAGGTAGGGTTATACTCATCCAGCAGCTTGCGCGTGCGCCGCAGTTTGCTGGTCATGGTCTGGATGAAACGCTGGCCGCCGAAGCCGGGATTGACACTCATCACCAGCACTTGGTCGACAAAGGGCGCGATCTCGCGCACGCTCTCGATCGGGGTAGAGGGATTCACAGCCACGCCAACCTGGCATCCCAGATCGACGATCTGCTGAACGGCTCGATGAAGATGAACACATGCTTCCAGGTGGATGGTGATGATATTGGCGCCGGCCTGGGCGAACGCATCCAAATGCCGCTCCGGCTCCTCGATCATCAGGTGAACGTCCAGGGGCAGCTGCGTGACCCGGTTGGCCGCCTCCACAACCAGCGGTCCGAAGGTGATATTAGGCACAAATCTTCCATCCATGACATCCAGATGGAGTAGGTCGGCGCCGCCCTCTTCTGCCGCCTGAATCTGCTCACGCAGACGACCGAAATCAGCGGTAAGAATCGACGGGGCCAGTTTGACCGCATGCGCCACCATCGCAAGCACCTCCTCAATTTATGTCGAGAGTGGACTTGGCTTCGGGCGCGGAGGCCGCCGTCGGGCTGCCGGGTCCTCCTGCGATTGTATCTTCTCGTTCCTTGGCCGCGCCCATCACCTGAATCAGTTCACTGATGTCGTCCAGCGTAATCAGTCCCAGAAACTGGGCCCCATCCTGGACAATGATGACCCGGCTCCCCCGCTCCAGCATCTGCTCCCATACGTCAGCCAAAGTCGTATCACCGGAGGTGACGGGCACCCGCGCCCGCGGAATCATCACATCGACGACACGCCCATCCTGCCCCTGCCCGCGCAGCGTTGCCACGAGGCGCGGGCGTGTGAGCACCCCGACCAGGTTATTGCCCAGGTCGTGCACTGGAAAATCTCCCTGGTAGGTCGTCATAATGTAGTCGACCGCCCGGCTGATCGGTTCACTTGTATACAGCACATGCGCGTCCTTGTTTACCGCCTGGCGCGCGCTGAAATCCTTCAGAACGTAGCGGCTCTGCACCGCCTCCAACTCGCCGCGGCCGCCCACATAGACAAAAAACGCCACCAGCAACAGAAAGATCCCGCCGCCAAAGATGCCCCAGATCGCGAACAGTATCGCCATGCCCCGCCCAATCAGAACGGCGATGCGCGTCGCTGGTATATACCGCAGCCGCAACGCCAGCAGAGCGCGCAGAATGCGGCCGCCATCCATCGGAAATGCCGGCAACAGATTGAAAATGCCCAGCACGAGATTCGTGCCCGCCAGCGTAAGCAACAGACCCCCCAGGCTCATCGACTGCGCGGCCCGCATCAACGACCAGATTAGCGCTCCCATCGAGCCTGTGCGCATATTCATCGACACAACCAGCAGCGCCACCGGCAGCAGCAACGCCGCCAGAACAAAGTTGACCGCCGGGCCGGCAATCGCGATCAGAAACTCCTGCATCGGTTTGCGGGGCATACGCTCCAGCTGGGCCACCCCGCCGATAGGCAGCAGTGTGATATACGGCACATTTACGCCGAAATACTTTGCCGTTATCGCGTGGCCGAACTCATGCAAAACCACACAGACGAAAAGCAGCAGGATGACGACGACACCGTATATCGCACCGGTCAGCACATCTCTGGTGTTGCGGCTGAAAATAAACGCACCATAAACGAGAATCAGGACAAAGGACCAGTGGGCCTGGATCTCGATCCCCCAAATGCGCGCGATCTTTAGTGAACTACCCATCTGTATGCCTCTCATCTTCGGCTTATTCCCATGCTGTTTGGCCCCAGCCATGCTACTTTGCGGGGGGTCGCCCCGTGTCGGTACGGCCGGCCAAGCGGCACGCTGTCATTTCGACAACGCCGCTCAACTGGCGAGCAAGTCGCCCGGCTCGCCCTGGTTGCAGGCCGGGCATGGACACGATGCCCGCAAAGAGGAGAAGCCGTAGATGCCATTACCGTGGCCATCGGCCCAGGTAAAGCGGATTGCGTAGTTGCCCACCAGTTCTGCGCCGTCGACCTTCGGATCGGGCGGCGGGCCGACGGCCAACCGCAGCGGGTCCGCCTCGGCCTGGCGCCTGTCCTCCCGGCAGGATGCGCACGGACAGACGCTTCGCATCCACGCCAGGCGGTACACGCTGCGATGCCCATCTGCCCACTCGACGGTAAATTCTCCCGCCGACGTGTCAACGGTCAGGTCGGTCGGTTGACAGGCATCCCGAGTCTGCGCCAGGCTCATCTGCCATTTCCGCCCCTGCTCATCAGGGCCTCCATCAGCTCAATCGGCAATGGGAAGACAAGCGTGCTGTTGTGTTCGGCGCTGATCTCCGTCAGCGTCTGCAGGTAGCGCAGTTGCAGCGCGCCAGCCTGACTGGACATGACCTCTGCCGCCCCGGCCAGCGTCTGCGAAGCCTGCAGTTCACCCTCTGCGTGGATGATCTTGGCGCGCTTCTCCCGCTCCGCTTCGGCCTGACGGGCCATTGCCCGCTGCATCGACTGCGGCAGTTCCACATCCTTCACCTCGACGACACTGACCTTTACGCCCCATGGCTCGGTCTGTTCGTCGATGATCTGCTGAAGCTGCTGGTTGATCTGGTCCCGCTCCGACAGCAGCTCATCCAGCTCACTCTGCCCCAGAACGGAGCGCAGCGTCGTCTGGGCGATCTGCTGAGTCGCCAGCAGGTAGTTGGCCACGTTGATGACCGCATCCTCGGGGGACAGCACCCGAAAATAGCAGACGGCATTGACTTTGACAGTCACATTGTCCTTGGTAATGGCCTCCTGTGTCGGCACATCCAACGTGACAACCCGCAGGTCGACCGGCCGCATCTGATCGATAAACGGGATCAACCAGAACAGGCCGGGCCCTTTGGCGCCCGTCACCCGACCCAATCGGAAAATAACCCCCCGCTCGTACTCCTTGACAATGCGCAATGAAGCCCGCAAAAGCCAGACCAGCAGCAGTGCGGCGACGATATAAACCGGAATGTTTGTGAGTAGGCCTTCCATCGATAGGCTCCTGTAGGCAGGTCACGCCAGTGCGTGACAGCGTCCCCGGTGTCATTATATCTTCTACCACACCAGGCGGCAACTGGTCTGGAACCATCCTCCTTTCTGTCCCTTTTGCGGACTTTCTCGCCGAAATTGAGTTACCGTTCCCATGCCGCCTCTTCCCCCCATCCACGAACAAACGATCACTGCAGTTTCCCCGGTATACGGGTGTATCCCAGTTTTAGGGTGGGAACAGTCTGGCGGGGAATCCATGCCAGCGGTTGCGGGAATCGTTTAGACGCTCTTGGAGGAACGCAGGGCAGGCACGCGGGCGCGGAGAGAGAGTCGCAGTGTTGTCTACGGGGGACTGGCGGGACGTGGTCTGGCTGGACACTTTCGATTAGGCACCCGTCACCAAGGTCGACACCCGGTCGACGAGGCATGTTGTAGGAGAGGGGGCGTTGCGGGGGCGGAGCCCCCGCACAAGGGAGGGCCGACTAGGCCCGACCGCCCAGAAAAGCAGTGGTCAGAGACGGCGCTTATTCTGGCGGAAACTGGAATGGGAACTGATCGTGGCATGGTTGCCTCCAGAGGTATGCGGCTGTTCACCCCCATTTTGGGATGCACGCCCGTATACCCGCGAATTGACGCAGCCCCATACAGCCGATATGATTCATTCGCAGAAGGGCGCGCGGCGCGCCTGATGAAATCCGCAGAGGAAAACTGTTATGGCTCAAGATCCTCGTCCACCACTGTCGGGGAACTGGCTACGGCTTGCGATCGCCGCGGCCGCACTGGCAATCATCGCAGTAGTCGCTTACATCGGCAGCCTGCTCCTGTTTGGCCAATCTCTGTCTATCGCCTCCCTACTCGGGTGGAATCCCGGCGGCGGCCCCAATGTCGGTGTCGAAGCGGTCGCCACCGAACCCGTCGCCGCTCAAACCATGCAGGTGGTCGCCACCTTTACGCCCGCGCCCCAATTCACCCCAACCCACACACCCATCCCTGCCCCGACGAACACGCCCACACCGGCCTACCCCGAGGCCGTCGTACTCACCGAGACACTGAACCTGCGCGCCGGTCCGGGTACCGTTTATGGCATCGTCGGCCAGGTCCTGGCGGGGCAGCGCTTTCGCATCTCAGGCCGCAACGAGGCCGGCGGCTGGCTGAAGATCTGCTGCCCGGCCGGAGAGAATCGAGAGAGCTGGATCAGCGCCGACTTCGCCCAGAGCAATCTGCCGGCTTCGAACCTTCCGGTCGCCCAGGCCCCGCCGACGCCCACGCCGACCGCCACAATCGACGCGCCCAATCTCGACGAGGTCGATCTCAGCCTGCCCGCCCCGGGCGGATTCGGCTCCCCCGGCAGTATCAATCCTCTCACGGGCCAGCCCTTGGACCCCGCACGCTATGGGTTGCGACCGGTCATCGTCTGCGTCAACAACGACATCGCCGCCCGGCCGCAGTTCGGCATCGGCCAGGCCGATGTGATGTATGAATTTCTGATGGAAGGGCTCAGCCTGACACGGTTCAGCGCGGTCTACTACGGCGCCGACAGCGAGGAGATCGGGCCCGTGCGCAGCGCCCGCCTGTTCAACTACTATCTGGGCGCGCTCTATGACGCGGGCGTGTTCTGCTCCGGGGCCAGTGACGGTGTTCGCTATCAGCTCAAGAACAACAATCAGCTCTTCCCCTATCTGGACCTGGATCTGGACGATCCGGAGAGTACCCGTTACGCCCGCTCCGTTGGCAACGACTATCGCACCCGCCTGCGCACCAGCGGCGAGATGCTTCGCCTCTGGCTCGCCGATTGGGCCGTCGAGCGGGCCCCCTCCATCCAAGGTTTTACCTTTGGCGGCCCGGCTCCAGGCGGCGCATCCGCCAATTCCATCCGGATCCCCTATCCCTCTGTCACCGCCAGCCAGGTGGCCTATCGCTACGACGCCGGCAGCGGGCGCTATCTGCGCTCCTTGGGGGGCGCCGCCCATCGGGACAGCAACAGCGGCCAGCAGATCGCGGTCGAAAACGTTGTCGTTCAGTACATGCCTCACGCCCCTGTGAATATCATCGAAGACGCCTACGGCAACCTGAGCCTTCTCATCAACCCCTTCGGCGCCGGCAGAGCCATCATCTTCCGCGACGGTTTCGCCTATGAAGGGACCTGGCGCAACGACAGGAGCGGGGAACTGCCCCGTTTCTTCGCGGCCGACGTCATCGAGATTCCCCTCAAGGCGTGCAAGTCGTGGATCAGTATCGTGACGCTGTCATACGAGATCGCCTACGAGTAAAGGTCACGCTGCAACACCTTGCATCTTAGGCTGCCAGGCCCAACCGGCGGCAGAGGTTCAGTCAAAGTCATAGCGGTGCAGCAGATACGTTTCCCGGCTCGAAAGCCCCCCCGCTTTAAGGAAGGCTGACCCGGCCCGGGCCGTTGAGGGCAGCGGCCCCGCCGTCACCGTCTCCCAGCCGTTCGCAGGGCCCGCCGACAGCATCTGCTGCCACAACTGCCTGCCTATACCCCGCCGCCGGTAATCGGGATCCACGCCCATAAACAGCATGCGCACGGAACGCGGCTGCCGCAGTTCCAGGCAATGTAACAGCAGCCGCCCCAGCAGAGAGCGTCCGCCGCGAGTGCGACGCACCGGGCCGCTGCCGTCCGGCTGCGCCAGAAGAAAGCCCACCGCTTTGCCATCGACCTCCGCCATCCATGCCAGTGCCGGACGGCGCAGGATCCACCACAGCACAAACTGCGCCTCCGCCCCATCCGGAAGCGGGAAATCTGCCCACGCAGGTACCGACTGTGTGAACAGCGGCAGCAGGTCAGCGGCCAGCTGGTTCGGGTCCAGGGGATGTATGACCGCCGGGCCAGCAACCGCCGCCGGCCTATCCCTGTATGCGCCCGCTTTCATCGTGTAAAGCAGACTGCGGCCCAACGGCCGGCAGACCGTCGAAAACAGTTCCGGCACATAGGGCGGGGCATAGGGCGCGTGTATGGGCGGCTCGCGATGGAAATGATCCTGTAGCACACCGGTGCCCAGGTAGGGAGACAGCCCAACCGGCAGGATCAACCGGCGAATCCCTTCATGCCCGACCTGTTCCTGCACCGCGTACAAAAGACGCTCCAGGCTCTCGCGGTTGTTGGCGGCGTGCAGCATTGCCAGATGCGCGGTGCTGTCCGTACGGCGCGGGTCGATCAAAACAACCGCGGCCGCAACCGGTTCCTCCATCATCAATCCCTGGTTGATGTTCGGGAACGATTGATTGCTGACATTCGCCTGCCGGCGTCGGGGGAGAGCCTCAACCACCACATATTGGGGCCGACTGCGCTCCAGGTGGGCGAACTGCTTCGACACCACCGCCTGCCGCAACCGGTGCCACGCTGGCGGCGCCCAGCGCGAGTCGTCAGCGTAAATGCGCCACCATTTGCGGAGAAAACCTGCGCGGCCCCAATATCCTTCCGCCAACTCAACCCTGAAATTGAAATACTGGGCCATTTCCTATGCCGCCAAAGCCTGAGAATTGGGGAAAACCATGGGGAAAACTCTCTGCAATTCGGGATAACTTCTGCAAGGCTGCGGATAACTCTACTGTTCGTCTACAAACCGAATCTGGTTTCTCTACTCGTCTCGTAATTTCAAAACGTATTGAATCCGTACGCGTCGCAGAAATACGCCTATATTGAACAATCTTCTCTCCAGGCACTATATATAGTAACAGTCAAGCGCCACATCAATGTTTCACGGGCAGATTGGGCGAGCCATTCATCCTCATTGCGATTGTCTGCCACTGCCGGATTTGATACACTACTTATTCATACAAGTGTAGCGAAAAGGCATTGCAGGCGTTCGAATGACGCAGACTCCAGCGGTCCGGAAGCCAGCCGGACAGGTTGGTGTCTGTCTTGCGGTTGTCCCCACCGGCAGCCAGGTTGAACTGCTTGTCATTTCGTCTTTCCCTCGCCCTCCCTTTCGCCTGTTTTTCTGTGTCTGCGCGAACAAAAATCCCTTGCGCTTCGTCTTGATTGCAGAACAGGAAAGTGAAAAGGAGTTGTCTTGAATACAGACTGGCAATCCGTATCCCCATCACATCGCAGTGGCAATCCACTGTACGAGCGCGGCCAGACTTCTTCGGCTTCGTCCCGGTCGAAGGAAACCCCGCCGGGAGAGCAGGAGACGGCAGAGCAATCCGAAGCACGGACGGAAACTGCCTCCGCTGATAATCAGCCCCAGGCGGTTGATGAAGGCTTGGATCCCAAGGATATTTGGCAGAAAACGCTGCACGAGCTCGCGCTGCAGATGCCTGCAACCACCTTTGAGACCTGGGTTCGCGATACCTCGTTCATTGGCTACGCAGAAGGCGAATTCATCGTCGGCGCGCCCCATGCCTGGGCTCGAGACTGGCTGCAGAACCGTCTGCGCAAGAAGATTAAAGACATTCTGAACCAGTTGACAGGTCGTTCAGTGCAGGTCTTCTTCGAGGTGCGCCCCCAACCGCAGAAGCAGCCGGATTCACCGGAGTCTGCGCCCCTGTATGCGAATATTCCGCCCGCAGCGCCCGACACCAAGCCGGCCGAAGTCGACCCTGCCTCCCCACCGGCAAGCCGTACTCCGACCGCGCCGCCGCGCCGCCGCGACACCGTTCAGACTCCCGCTGCGACTGCTGCAACCCGGTCAGACGCGGCCCTTCAAGGCGGCGTGTTCAACCCCCGCTATACCTTCGGCTCATTTGTAGTCGGAAACCACAACCGTCTGGCCCACGACGCGGCCCAGTCCATCGTGGAGCAGCCCGGTCATCGCTTCAACCCGCTATTTGTCTATGGAGGTGTCGGCTTGGGGAAGACACATCTTCTCCAAGCGATCGGCCATGCCATGTCCAGGCAGGGAATGCAGGTTCTTTACTGTTCGTCCGAACAGTTCACAAATGACCTCATCAGCGCCATTCGCCAGCAGAACACCGAAGAGTATCGCAACAAGTACCGGCAGGTGGACCTGCTTCTGATCGACGATATCCAGTTTATCGGCGGCAAAGAAAGTACGCAAGAGGAGTTCTTCCACACATTCAATCATCTCCACGCCGCCGGCCGTCAGGTTGTGATCAGCAGTGATCGACCCCCGAAGGAGATTGCGACCCTGGAAGCCCGGCTGCGCAGCCGGTTCGAAGGCGGCCTGCAGGCCGATATCTCGCAGCCGGATCTGGAGACCCGCGTCGCCATTCTGCAATCCAAGGCCCAGTCGATCGATCAGCCCGTATCGACCGACGTGCTGATGCTGATCGCAGAACGGGTGGAGAGCAACATCCGCGAGTTGGAAGGCGCGCTCAATCGCCTCATCATTCAGGCCCCCTTCCACGACAGGCAGTTGGACCGGTCCGTGGCCGAAGAAATACTGGACACCCTCGTCCCGCAACGGCGGCCCCGCGAAGCCGCCAGCGTCGTGCAGATCGTTGCCAGGCACTTCCACCTGACCACAGAGGACCTTCTGGGCCGATCGCGCACCAAGGAGATCGCCAACGCCCGTCAACTGGCGATGTACCTACTGCGCGAAGAGAACGGTCTGTCGCTGATCAACATTGGCGAACTACTGGGCGGGCGCGATCACAGCACCGTTCGCCACGGCGTCGAGAAAATTGCCCAGGATATCGAACGCGATGAAGGCGCTCGCAGGGAAGTTGTGGCCCTGCGGGAGAAAATATACGAGCCGCCCGGCTCATGAAGGCCAGGCAAAAGCAGCTGATCACGTACAGGTGACAACCTGATTGCCAGCCGGCGAAGGCCTGACCCCGGCGAACCTCGCGGCCTCCCGCCAGCCACGTACGTCAACCCCTCCCGATCAACATCTGCCTCGTCTGACCAAGTGTTACCGTAGACGTCCACCGAACCCGGCGAACTGTGCTCCTCTTGGATCCAACCCATACTGTTGTCCCTCTGAGATCTGCCCATCTGGCCCCAGCACAAGGGCCGCCCCACTGGCAGCACTCGTCGTCGGCCATCCCGAAAATCCTTGTCAATCCTGCAAATCCTGATTCAGACAACAACCTCCCAAAAATCCGGGATGCCCCACTTTTTTGAAGCGCTTGCATCCTCCTTGCACATACAGTACACTTAAAAGCAGTGTCAAATCTCTGCCACCGAGTAGCCAAGCTGCACATTTGGTTGCCATTGCTTGTTGCCTTTAGCCGGCGGTAAAGCGATACGGCCGCCGACCCGGCCAAGCCCTGGCACGGTGGTATCAATCTTTTTTGGAACCTCTAGTCGGCTCCGGGCCGGTAGAGCAGTGGAGCTTGCGATGGCGGAAACTGGTCGTCAGAAGGCATTGGATACAACCCTCGCCACCCTGAACAAGCGCTATGGCGAAGGGGTCATCATGAGGTTGGGGGAGGCAAACCGGCTGGACGTGGCCGCGATCCCAACAGGCAGCCTGAGCCTGGACATAGCGCTGGGGGTGGGGGGCATTCCCCGCGGCCGCATCATCGAGGTGTACGGGCCGGAGAGTTCGGGCAAGACGACCCTGTGTCTGCATGCGATCGCGGAATCGCAGCGGATGGGCGGGGTCTGCGGCTTTGTCGATGTGGAACATGCGCTGGACTCGAGCTATGCACGCAAGATCGGAGTGGATGTCGAGGACCTGTACGTATCGCAGCCGGATACAGGTGAGCAGGCGCTGGAGATAGCGGAAGCGCTGGTGCGTTCGGGTGCGATGGACATCGTGGTGGTAGACAGCGTCGCCGCGCTGGTGCCGCGTGCAGAGATCGAAGGGGAGATGGGAGACAGCCACGTCGGACTGCAGGCGCGGCTGATGAGCCAGGCGCTGCGCAAGCTGGTGGGTGCAGTGAAGACGGCCGACACGAGCATGATCTTCACGAACCAGCTGCGTCAGAGGATCGGGATCATGTTTGGCAATCCGGAGACGACGTCGGGCGGGATGGCGCTGAAGTTCTATGCCAGTGTGCGTTTGGATGTGCGGCGGATCCAGTCGATCAAACAGGGGAGTGACGTGATCGGGAACCGGACGCGGGTGACGGTGCGCAAGAACAAGGTGGCTGCGCCGTTCAAGGTGGCGGAATTCGACATCATGTACAACGAAGGGGTCAGTACGCAGGGCGACCTGCTGGACCTGGGCGTTGAGTTCGACATAATTGAAAAGCGCGGCGCCTTCTATCGCTATAGCGATGACCTGCTCGGACAGGGGCGTGAAGCCGCCAAAAAACATCTGCGCGACAATCCGGAGATAGCCTCACAGATCGACAGCATCATCAGGGACAGAACAGGACTCCCAGCCCGCTCCAATGGAGATGAGGTCCAGGCCTGACAAAGTTTCTTTGCAGGACGATACACCCAGTGCAGGCATTTTGCACTGAACTTATCTTTCTTGTTCCTTAATGTGCAGATATGTACAGGAGTTCTCTATACAGCGAAAGATTTCAAACGTCGCACGTGTTGCCATAATTGAAAACGCTAACCACAGCGCTCTCAAGTTGGACGCGATTTTGTGCTGACACACTACCGCCAAAACCAGGACAGCACCCAAAACTCATTTATTCCGTCTTATCAGGGGATGCCCTGGGTCGCTGAAAAAACTGAACAGATATATTGGCAGACGTTCTCCTGAACGTTGATCGCCAGTGGCGGATCGAACGTCGTAACGAGTGTTGATGTAAGACCGGCTGTTGATACGGAAATATTGACTCACAGACAACCACCCACCGCAATCCTCCCCTATTTGCGGTGCGGGCAAGCCGATATCCAATCGGTGGTTTGTGTAATGCAACAGCAGGTGTCCATATAAAATCGCCCTCAACGAGGCGCAATGCTGTACTGATGCGTCTCTTCTGGCATGGTCTGATCTGAGAAGAGTGCTCAGGCGATCCCATGCCGGGATTTTCCAGTCGCTGTGGTCAATGGCCACGGCGACTTTTTTTCGGGCCGATTATGACAGGCAAAACGATTACGGCGCTGCGTTTCCAGAAGAGAGACAAGGAACGAGTCAATCTCTTTCTGGACGGCGAATATGCCTTCCCGTTGCCGGCGGTGGAAGCCGCCCAAATTAGGATTGGCCAGCAGCTCAGTGAGCAGGAGATCGAGGCGCTGAAAGCCGTCGATCTGCGCAGCCGGGGCTACAACAGGGCACTGCGTTTCCTGGCAGTGCGCCCCCGCAGCCAGGTCGAGGTGCGGCGCAATCTCCAGGCCTACCGGCTAAGGGACGGGCGCCGCCTGAGCTCTTCACAGATTGAATGGATCATCGCCAAACTGCTGGAATGGCAGTACCTCGACGACCGGGAATTCGTCCGTTTCTGGGTAGAGCAACGCAATCGATTCCGGCCCGTTGCACCGCGGGCGCTGCGATACGAGTTGCGCCAAAAAGGTGTCGACGATAGCGTGGCCCAATCGATTATCGATGAACTGAGTGACGCGACTTCGGCCTGCGAAGCCGCTGCCCGCAGCCGTCTGTACAGATGGCGAGAGGAGACCAACCCTGCTCACTTTCGCAGGAACATGGGCAGCTTTCTGCAGCGCCGAGGATTTGACTGGGAAGTGGCCCGGGACGTGATCGAACGTATCTGGCAGGAGCTGGAAGATGCGCGCGTCCCGTCCCACCCCGTCCAGGAATAATGGTGGGACGCATAAGCTGGATGGTTTGGCCGTTGAATCAAAAATGACCACATAAGAAGGGTTCAGGCGTATGACTGGAGGGAAGAGAGCGATACGCCTGCATCCAACCGGCACAGCCATAGACATTTCAGGCTGTGTGCATCCAAACCAAGGGGTTCGGATATGGACTTGCTAGTCGTAGTTGTCATAGTCGTCGCGGCCTTGATTGGCGCGGCCATCGTCGGATATCTGATCTACTATGCCTATCGACGCGGGTTGACATTTGGCACACAACAAGAGAAGGAGCGGCAGGAACTCGCCGTGCAGAGCGCGGAGTCACAGGCGGCCCAGATTCTTAAAGAAGCCGAGGCAGAGGTTCAACGCCAGCAGCTGGCCCTGAGGGAGGAGGAAGTAGGAATACGGAACGAACTGGATGCCATTCGCACCCGCCAGCGCAGAGATCTGGATCGTAGTGAAAGCCGGCTGCGCAATCGTCAGGAGCAGATCGATAAACGGGTCGATCAGATCGAAAATCGCGAACGCAAGCTGAACCAGAGGGAAGGCGGCCTCGACAAACGTGCCACAGAACTGGAAGCCGCCGAACAACAGCGCAATGAAGAGCTGCAGCGCGTGGCCCATTTGACCCAGGAAGAGGCCAAAGAGATCCTCCTCCAGGAGGCGGAAAGGAATTCGCGACAGGAGCTTGCACGCACAATTCGTGAGGTTGAGGCGGAGACCCAAGAGATCGCTGAACGCCGCGCCAGGGAAATCATCACCCTGTCCGTGGAACGAATCGCCAGCGAGCACGTCACCGAATATTCAGTCAGCGCCGTCAACCTGCCATCCGATGAGATGAAGGGGCGAATCATCGGGCGCCAGGGCCGAAACATTCGCGCCATCGAACAGGCGACAGGCGTCGATCTGGTTGTCGACGATACGCCGGAAGCGATCCTGATCAGCAGCTTCGACCCTGTGCGACGCGAGGTCGCGCGCATCTCTCTCAGCAAACTGGTATCCGATGGCCGTATCCATCCGGCCCGTATCGAGAAAGAGGTGGAGCGGGCCCAACAAGAGGTGAATCAGGTCATTCAGGAGGCCGGAGAGCAGGCCCTGATCGAGACCAATACCCAGGGGCTGCACAGAGAGATCCAGAGGCTGCTCGGCCGTCTGAAGTTCCGCACCAGCTACGGCCAAAATCAGTACTACCACGCAATTGAGACCGCCCATCTTGCGGCAGTGATCGCCGAAGAGCTACACGCAGACGTAAAGACGAGCCGTCTTGGGGGTCTGCTGCACGACCTTGGCAAGGCCGTCAGCCATGAGATCGACGGCCCGCACGCCATCGTCGGCGGTGAAATCGCAAAGCGCTACGGGCTCAATGCCAAAGTCGTCAACTGCATCGCCAGTCATCATGGCGAAGTTGAACCGGAATCGGTCGAAGCCGTCATCGTCGCGGCCGCCGACGCCATCAGCGGCGCACGGCCGGGCGCCCGCCGCGAAAGCCTTGAAGCCTATATCAAACGGGTGACCGCCCTGGAGGATATCGCCAACAGCTTTGAGGGCGTGAATCAGACCTTCGCCATTCAGGCCGGCCGCGAAATTCGGGTGATCGTGCAGCCGGATGAAGTCGACGATCTACAGGTCATCGAACTAGGGAAAAACATAGCCAGCAAGATCGAGGACAACCTGGAATATCCGGGACAGATTCGCGTTACGGTCATTCGTGAAACACGCGCTGTTGCCCATGCAACCTGACCCGCAGCCTGTCGCGGCTGCTTACATCGCCCGGCCCGGCTGACACTGCCGAACTGTCCGCTGGGGTTAGCTGGGCAAAGTGGACCCTCGCAGCATCAGTTCCCTCTCTGGCGGGGCGTCGAAACGAGCTTCTCTTCCTGACCTGCCGTGTCGGCCTGCCCGCGGCGGCCTATTCCTCGCCCGCGCGCCGCTTGACGGTGCAGCCGCCGCAGGTGCCGCAGCCCCCGTCCTTTTCCTTCTTCCCCGTAATCAGCTCCGACAGCCCGAACTCGGCCAGAACGTTATTCTCAAGCAGAACCGTAACGCTTTCCTTAAGGGGATGAAGGTGACGGATCCGGCCTTTGCCCTGGTGCGTCGTCACCTCTGCCCCGACCTTTGGCATCTTCTTGTTTGCCTTCTTGTAGATCGGATCCTCATAGGAGAGGCAACAGAGCAGCCGGCCGCAGACACCGCTGATCTCGTCCTGATTCAGAGGCAACTGCTGGTTTTTCGCCTGCCGGATGCTCACCGAGGCAAACTCGCGCAGCCAGCTTGTGCAACAGAGCTGGCGGCCGCACTTGCCCACGCCGTCCAGCAACTTGGCCTCGTCGCGCACGCCAATCTGGCGCATTTCGATACGCGTATGAAAAGTGCGGGCCAGATCGCGTACAAGCGCACGGAAATCAACCCGCTGCTCCGCGGCGAAGTAGACGGTCAGCCTGCCGCCCTCGTAGTTGTATTCACAACGATGCACCTTGATATCCAATCGGTGCGCCTTCGCCCTCTCGCGGCAGACCGACACCGCCTCCGCCTGCTTCTCTTTCCAGAGGTCCTTCTGCAAAAGGTCCCACGGCGTTGCCCGGCGAACCACCTTCTTTATATCGCCGACAATTTCGTTGCTGGGAACATCATGTGGCGCTTGCACGATCTGCACCAGGTCCCGGCCTTTGACCGTATCCACGATTACATAATCTTTGGGCGCCAGGTCCGTGTGGTTAACCGGGTCGAAAAAGTATATCTTCGTAACGGGCTTGAATTGAGCTCCGACTACGGTCGGCATAGTAGATTCTCCATGATCGCTGCCGTAACGGGCACTGCCTCGACCCTCTGCCTGTGTGCTGACGCACAACTGTCAGGCGTGCGGCCGCGGCATCTGCAGCAGAAGCACGTCCAGCGCCAGCCCTGTATTGACTGTATGCCGCAGGTATCCCTCGATACGGTTTAACGTACGCAGATAGGCCTGGACATCGACAGGCCGGAAGTCGCTGGCTGCATCCGCTAGAATGTCCAGCAGGTCGATGTTGGCGCACTGCTCCAGACAGCCGGCCTGGGCCAGCATCACATCCCGCCACCAACTCGTCCACAGCGCAAGCAGCGTGAACAGCCGGGTCTGGTTGCGCGCCGCCGCCAGCTTCTGTGCAAAAGCAAGGCGCGCCACCCGGCTGCTGCGGCTGAGCTCCTGCAATTCCGCCAGGAGCGCGCTCCTTTCCGCCAGCGGCTCCGGCTGGTCGAGCTGGTCGACCGCCCAGCCCAGGCAGCCGTTTGCCAAACGTGCCAGCAGCGCGGCCTGCTGCGCGGACGCTCCCCAGCGTGCCTGCAGCGCGTCTTCCATGACCTGCTCCCCAAGCGGCCGTAACGCCAGAACCTGGCAGCGGCTGACGATCGTGGGCAAAAGAGCCGACCGGTCCGGGGCGGTCAGGCAGAGGACCACGTGCGGCGGCGGCTCCTCCAGAGTCTTCAGCAGCTTATTGGCGAAGCTGACGTGAGCTCTGTGCGCGTCCTGAATCAGAAAGACCTTGTGGCGCCCCTCCATCGGGTGCAGCAACGCCTGTCGGACGATGTCCGCCGCCTGTTCGGCGCGATGAAGACCGTTCTCCCTGTCCGACTGCCCCTCGCGGTCCGTCGGCGGCAGCAAGATGAAATCGGGATGGCCGCCCGACTGCATGAGACGGCACGAGCGGCAGTTCGCGCATGCCCGCCCGTCGACGCCCTTCTTGCAGAGAAGCGACTGGGCAAAGCTGCGTACCAGGGTCGACTTGCCCACCTGGGCCGCGCCCACAAACAGATAGGCATGGCGCAGCCTGTCATGCCGGATACCATTCTGCAACAGTTGGACTGCCCACCGATGGCCTACAACCGGCCCTTCAGCCACTTGCATCTCCCTGTCTCATTCCGTAGCGAGATATCGCGGCATTTTATCATACTGCCATTCGGCGGACAAGCAGTCTTGAATTTTGGGTGCATCCCAAAATGGGGGCGAACTTTCACATGTCTTTGTTGAGGTCTAAGCCATGTCCAGCCCACAGATCCAATTTAAGGCAAGGTAAGTGGCTGCTCTCTCCTGAATTTCTTGGGCGGTCGGGCCTATTCGGCCCTCCCTTGTGCGGGGGCTCCGCCCCCGCAACGCCCCCTCTCCTACAACATGCCTAGTCGACCGGGTGTCGATATTGGTGACGGGTGCCTAATCGAAGGTGTCTAGCCAGCCCACGTCCCGCCTGTCCCACCAGATCCCCGCAGGTGCCGGCCTTGTTCCTGCCCTCGCACCCTCCCCAACTGACGGACTCCACCGTACGGCCAGGCCCAGCGCCTGCACTGCGTATCGCCCAAAGACGGTAAACAACGCCTGCCACCGCTGGCACTGATTCCCCGCCAGACTGTTCCCACCCCAAGTCTGGGATGCCCCCCGAATTTTCGGCCTGCGCCCTCTGTTCCCGGCTGCGGACTTGCAAGGCTCTGAAAAAAAGGGAGGTGCATCCATATGCGGATGCACCTCCCTTTTGTGGTCCGTCAGAAAGGTTACTTGATCTCTACGGTTGCCCCTTCGGCCTCCAGTTGGGTTTTGGCGTCTTCGGCAACATCCTTAGCCACGCCCTGCACCACCGGCGCCGGAGCGCTCTCGACCAGCTCCTTGGCCTCTCGCAGGCCAAGGCTTGTCACCGCGCGCACGGCCTTAATGACGTTGATCTTCTTGGCGCCCATATCGGCGAGGATCACGTCAAACTCGGTCTGCTCTTCCACCTCTTCTTCGACTTCAGCCGCGCCGCCGGCCACACCGGCCACCGCCACAGATGCCGCAGCGCTCACGCCCCAGGACTCCTCAAGCATCTTCACCAGTTCAGCGGCTTCCAGAAGCGTTAGCTCGTCCAGCTGTTCTTTGATTGCATTCAGATCGGCCATCTTTCGTTTTCTCCCAATTGTCTGTTACTGTGCGTTCCCTGTCTCGACGATTCAATGTTACCTGTAGGAGGGGATTGAATCCCTCTGTTGACGCTCAGGCGGCCTCCGCCTGCGCATCAGCGTGCGCTTTGACGACCCGTGCCAGGCTCACCCCTGGCTCATTGACGACGCGGGCAAGCTGTGTAGCCGGCGCGATGATCGTCGCCAGCAGTTTGGCTAGCATCTCTTCCCGCGTGGGCAGTTCGGACAGAGCCTCGGCGCCGGCGGCATCCAGAACGTTTTGCTCCAGGATTCCGCCTTTAATCTCAATGATCTCATCCAGACCCTTAAGGCCGTCCTTTAAGGCCGTCACGCCCCTGCCGATATCTTCGCCGACAAATGCAATCGCATTCGGCCCTTCCAACAGCTCGTTCAACTCCTCCGTGAGCCCTCTGTTTTCCAATGCAAGCCGCATAAGCCGGTTCTTCACGACCATATAGGACGTATCCGCCTCTTTGAGGCTGGCGCGCAGCCCGTTGATCTGCGTGACGGTGGAGCCGCGATAATCGGTGAACACGACCGCGGAAGCGTTTTCCAGATGCGTAGCGTACAGCGCGACGAGCTCTTCCTTCTTCTCTCGACTAAGTGCCAATGGACATTCCCCCTTTCTTCAGGATGTCTGCGGGGGCGCGGGCGAAACCGACCTGAGCCCCCTCCAATCTCCGGCGGGCGCTCCCAACAAAAACGCCCTTGCATTTCAGACAAGAGCGTAACAAGCAACTTCTGCCGTAAAACGGCGGTCAGGTCGCTGTGTTCAGCCCTTGGCCGGCTGCGCACCTCGGCGCATTTACTTTCGCAGCGCGAATACCGGCTGTCTACGGAACTGAGTATCGTATGCGGTTGAAACGTGCCAATTCTACCTTACAGTCTCCTGCAACGGCAAACCGGGCCTATGCCGCCTTGAGCATCGAGGCCGCGTTGACATCAACGCGAACGCCCGGCCCCATCGTGCTGGTCAGCGTGACCCGCTTCAAATAGACACCCTTGACTGCCGAAGGCCTCGCGGCCATGATCGCTTCCATCACGGAAGAGAAGTTGTCGAGAATCTGCTCGCCGCTGAAGCTCGCTTTGCCGATCGGCACATGGACGTTACTCGTCTTGTCGACGCGAAACTCTACGCGGCCCAGCCGGGTCTCCTCAATGACACGCGGCAGTTCATCCGCCTGTACAATCGTACCGGCTTTGGGGCTGGGCATCATTCCCCTCGGGCCCAGCACGCGGCCCAACCGGCCAACCACCCGCATC
>DAOUHY010000159.1:0-3496 GCA_034428435.1 Caldilineaceae bacterium
GATGCCGTCGTCATCGGTTTGCGTCAACGACTTGGCGTCCTGCCAGACGTCATCCCAGTGGGTGTAGGTCAGGGGCGGGTCCATGCCGGCCTCCTGCCACAGATCGAGGTTGGTGATGAAGCCGATGCCCGGTGTGTTGTTGTGAAGCGGGATGCCGTAGACGTCGCCTTGGTAGGTGTAGTAGTCCATCACGGCTGAGAAGAAGCGGTCCTTGATGGTGCCCATACCGCCGAGCGTTTCGGTGAGGGGCAGCAGCGTGTTGGTCGCCATGAAGGAGGCGGCTGCGGCGCCGTGGATGGAGAGGAGGTCGCCGGCCGTGCCTGCGCTGAGGCCGGAGGCATAGGTGGTCCAGGGGTCGGTCTTGGGCTCGACGGTGACGTTGCGTTCGTCGTTGGCCTCGTTGTACTGGTCGGCCAGCATATTCCAGGCATTGTCATGGGGCGGGTAGCTCATCGACCAAAGGCTCAGTTCGGTCATAGCCATGTCCGGGGCTGCCTCTTCTCCGCCTTCGGCGGCAGGCTCTGCCGGCGCGGCCGGCGCGGCAACGCAGGCGGCCAGGAGCGAGACGGTGCCGAGGCCGGCGGACAGTTGGAGCATTTGGCGGCGCGTCAGCTGGTTCTGGTTCATCGTTTTCTCCTCTGCTACTGATGTGTTGAAAAGACCGTTTCCAATACAGGTAACTTCACGGACCGTCAATGAATTGGCGAAGCGCAGAGAACCGGAGGTCCGGCTCGCTGCCCGTCAGTATTTCAGCCCTGTAAGCGTGACCCCGCGCACGAAGCGGGCCTGGAAGAATGAATAGAAGACGACCACGGGAACGACGGTGATGACCGCGCCGGTGAGGAAGAGGTCGTAGCGCGGACGGCTGGACCATCCCAGCAGATAGGCGAGGCCGAGGGGCAGCGTCCTCATCTTCTCCTCGTAGATGATCACCAGGGGCCAGAGGTAGGAGTCCCAGTTGGCGAGAAAGCTGAAGATGGCGAGCGCGCTGAGGGCGGAGACCGAGAGCGGCAGGACGATGTGGCGGTAGATCCACCAGTTGGAAGCGCCGTCGATGCGGCCGGCGTCGAGGAGCTCGGAAGGGAGGCCCTCCATGAACTGGCGCAGGAGGAAGATACCGAAAGCGCTGACGCAAACGGGGATGATGAGGGCCTGATAGGTGTCGGCCCAGCCCAGCCTACTTACCAGGCGGAAGAGCGGCAGGAGGGTCACGGCGGGCGGCACCATCAGGGTGCTGAGTATGATGGTGAAGATGACCTCTTTGGCAGGAAAGTCGAACTTGGCGAAGACGAAGCCGGCGATCGAGCTGCTGAAGAGGATGAGCAGTACGGACGGCAAAGCGACGACGATGCTATTGATGAAGAAGCGGCCGAATGCCTGTTCGCGCAGGATGAGGGCGTAGCTGCCAAAAGTAGGGGCCTCGGGCAGGAAGGTGGGCGGCTTGGCGATGATCTCCGACGCCGATTTGAAGGAGGCGAGGACCATCCACATCATGGCGCCGAAGGCAATGAAGGCGAAGATCACGAGGACCAGGTGGGTGACAAGGGAAACCAACTGCTCCCGCAGACGTATGCGGGCATCGGCCCCCGCTGCGCGATCGAGGCTGACCTCGGTCATGGCAGTCGCCTCTCTGTTCGAACTGTCAACGCTCTCCTCGCTTCATGTGGGTCTGCCCGCTCAGTCGTAGAGAGAACGGAACAGGCGCAGCTGCAGTACGGTAACGACGAGAATCACGGCGAACATCAGGAAGGATATGGCACAGGCATAGCCCATGCGGTAGTTGTTGGCGCCCAGTCCGTAGTTGTAGACGAGAATGCTGGGCATAAGGGTGCTGTCGGCCGGTCCGCCGCCGGTCATCACCTGCACCATGGTGAAGTGCTGGACGCCGTCGATGACGATCAGGACCAGGACGAGCACGAGTGGGTTTTTCAGCAGGGGGAGGGTGACGCGCCAGAGGGTCTGCAGGCGGGTGGCGCCGTCCACGCGGGCGGCCTCGTAGTAGTCCTGCGGAATATCGAGCAGCCCGGCGAGGAAGATGACGGCGGCGTAGCCGTATGTCTTCCAGACGTCGGCGATGGCGACGCTGTAGATGGCCTGGGCGGTGCTGCGGATGAAACTCTGGGGCGGGATCTCGACGAGGCTGAGCAGGTAGTTGATGAGGCCGAGACGGGGGTCGTAGAGCCAGAGGAAGAGCATGGCGACGGCGACCTGGGAGATGACGACGGGCATGAAGATGAAGAAGAGATAGAGATTGCGCCCGCGGCGCAGCCGCTCGAGAAGGAGCGCCAGCCCGAGCGAGAGCACGATGTTCAGGACCCCCTTGGTGAGGACGAACTGGACGACATTGCGCATCGAAGCCAGGAAACGGCGGTCATCCAAGAGGGAGATGTAGTTATCGAGACCGACGAACCTGGCCCTGCTGGGGTCAAGGCTGTGGGTGTTGGTCAGGCTGGCGTAGAGTGCATAGAGGATGGGGCCGAAGGAGAAGATGCTGAACCAGAGCAGGATGGGGACGAGGACTGCGAGAATGAAGCCGTACCTGTTCAAGAACCTGACCCATCGCCTCTCTCTGAGGTTGGTTGCTGCCATGGTGAGGGGTTCTCGCGCGGTTTGGTGCGGGCTGGTTGGCGCCGCCTCTGGCTTCCCGTAGGTTGGACTTGTGCAGGAAATCTTGTATACCGGAATTAAGGGTCAATTCTGCACGAGTCAGGGGGGTCTGTCAACCGTTGGAAATTACGACCGGGTGCCGTTTGAATCATGATTTACCGGATTATGGCGAATTGCAGGAAGGCCGGCGAGCAGTTGATGGCTGTTCAGAAGATCCCTTTCGCGGCGGTTGAAAGTGTTGGTTGCACCGGTTCAGGGATCCTGGACAGAGCGGGGACACAATGCGCTAGTCGCGGGCACAGAAATCGTGATAGAATGGCGCCACGTCAAGTGCGTTACGCGCAGCCGCAATGCCGGAGGAGGCAGCATGAAGTCCGAAGAAGCCTTGCGCGACAGTTCCCAAACCCAGACAAATTCATCCCAGGCGGCCAGGACAGGAGTATCTGAGCCCGCACGCTCGTCCACGCAAGTGGAACCTCCCGCACAGTCCAGCCCGCCCATCAATCCCTTTGCCCCCGACGATGGCCGCTACGTCACCAAGGAGGAGTACTGGGCCAGGTGGTATGAAAACCCCTACCCGGACATTGACGTAAGCTACGAATGGAACAACGGCAGACTGGAGGCCAAACCCTTGCCGAATGAGCCGCAACTCGACCTTTACAACTGGTTTCTCGATCTGCTGCACCGTTTTATCAGTACATATCCGATTGCAAAACTGATCAATCTGGAGACCGGCTTTGTCCTGACGATAGAGGACCCGGCAGAGCCGTCCGGGCAGCGCGAGGCGGTGCGCAAGCCGGACATCGGCGTAATCCTGAACAGTAACCCTGTGCCGTGGGGAGGCGTTGACCGGCGTCATTTTGACGGGGTCTGCGATATGGTTGTGGAG
>DAOUHY010000160.1:0-7254 GCA_034428435.1 Caldilineaceae bacterium
CTGGTCGACTCTGGCCTCAAAGTCTGACACTTCCCATTACCTCGCCGCAGCCCGACAGACGTCTGACCACAAGCATCTCTGCCCTGCAATCCACCTAAGGAAGCCGCCAAACATGACAGCCTCAACCCAATCCATGTTCTTCAAGTCCAAAGGCGTCGACGCCCACTGGGATACCTGGATGTTCTACCACGAGGGCACATTCTATCTCTTCTACCTCATCACCGAATACAGCCCCGGCGAAGGCTTCGGCCTCGCCACCTCCCCCGACGGCGTCACATGGACCGACCACGGCTGGGCCATCAAAGCCTCCGACAAAATGGTCACCTACCTCGGCACCGGCGCCGTCTGGAAATCGCCCGACTTCGACACCAGCGGCCGCTTCATCTGCAACTACTCCGAATGGCGCGTCGAAGAAGACGGCCGCCAGACCCAGAACATCTTCTTCGCCCATAGCCAAGACCTCATGAACTGGACCAAGTTCGGCGACGATCACATCTTCAAAGTCGACACCCGCTTCTACAAGCAGCACGGCCGCTGGGACTGCATCTTCCCCCTCCCCCGCCCGGAAGGCGGCTACTACGGCTACTGGACCGCCACCCCCAAAGATGACGTCGGCTTCGGCTTCGGTCGTAGCGAAGACGGCGTCCACTGGGAAGCCCTCCCCTCCCCCGAGCTCATCTGGGGAGGCGCCGACCCGCCCCACAGCATGGAGGCCGGCGCAGTCGCCGAACTCAACGGCAGATACTACGCCATCGTCGGTCAGGGCTCCAGGACCATGAAGACCATGATCGCCGACAACCCCGCCGGCCCTTACACCGTCGCTCCCGTCAACTACGCCCTCCTCGAAAACTCCGGCGAGCACAAACACACCTACTTCGCCCGCTTCCTCCGCACACCTGACGACATCCTCGTCAACCACCACGCCGTAACCCGCTTCCAGCTCGACACCGGCCGCGACATCTGCTACTGGGCCCCCTTAAAGAGAGCCTTCGTCGACGACAATGGCACACTCTGGTTCGGATACTGGAAGGGGAACGAAGCCCTGAAGAAAGAACCAGTCTCAACGCAATTCACCGCCGCCAGCGGACGCGTCGATATGGCCGACACACGGGTGAACACTGCAGGCGGCGTAGTAATCGAAGGCAGTGTCGCTCTTCCCACAGCCGGCCTGCCCGAATCTGACTGGCCCGGCCTCTACATCGAGTATGCACCAGGCCTCGGCAGCTACATCCGCGTAGGCCCCGCCGGCGTCACCCACTTCGGCCTCATGGCCGAGTCAGAAGACCAATCCCAGCGCGAAGACGTCATGGCCCGCGCCTGGCCCTTCGGCGACACCGTCACTTTCCGCACCCTCCTCAAGGAATCAGTCCTCGAATTCTACCTCGACGACGTCCTCATCCAGTCCTACAGCCTACCCGCCGAAACCACCGGCCGCATAGGCCTCTTCAACCCAACCGGTCAGCTCCAGGCCGTCCAGGTCTGGAACGCCGTCTGACAAGATCGGAAGGTACTAAATTGTAGATGCATCCAAGCCAAATGGTTTTCTCCGAAGCACTCCGCATATGAGAAAGGTGTTCTTCGCGCCCCTTCGCGTCCCTTCGCGGAAAAAAGGGTGTGCCCCGAAACCTCCGCGGACTAACCGCTTCTTGCCCTTTCAAATCCCAGTCTATACAATCGTCACCAAGCCCAATACCACCGACCATAGTCCGCCCATGACAAAAGCCCTCAACCCCAAGCAACTAGACTTCTACCACACCAACGGCTATCTCCACGCCCCCGCCGTCATACCCACCGACCTCCTCAACCTCATGACCACCGTCCTCTCCCGCTGGGTCGACGACACCATCAACACCTGGCTCTCTGACGACCTGATCGATGACCTCCGCACCGACCTCGACCTCCAGCACCGCCTCGCCCACCTCTGGCAGGCTGCCGGCAGGCCCCAATACATCCGCAGCCCCCGCCGCGACCTCGTCAGCCGCGAAATGTACGACATCCTCCTCCACCCCGCCCTCCTCGCCCTCGCCCAGGACCTACTCGACACCCCCGAAATCTCCGTCCACGGCATCTTCAACGCCCGCCCCAAACTCCCCGACCAGATCTGGACCCAGACCCCATGGCACCAGGACGCGCAGTACTACCGCGACGCCGAACAGGTCCACGTCACCTCAATCTGGATGCCCATTCAGCCCGTCACCGAACACAACAGCTGCCTCCAGGTCGCGCCCGGCCTCCACCGCGGCCCCCTCCACGAAGGCTGGAACGACCCCGAAACCGGCTTCCTCGGCCTCGCCCCAGAAGTACGCGCAAGTCTGCAAGGCGTCTCCATCGAGATGCAACCCGGCGACGCCCTCTGTTTCACCCAGATCACCCCCCACCGCGCCCTCCCCAACCGCTCCAACCAGGTCCGCTGGTCCATCGACGTGCGCTACGAACCCACCGCCCAGGCCACCGAAGCCGGCCAAAAGCAGGGCTTTATCGCCCACAGCCCCGACGATCCCGGCGCCGTCCCCACCTATGAGGAATGGCTGCAAAAGTGGGAATCCATCCCATCCGGGAGCTACTGAGCGGCACTGCCCATTCAGTCGTAAGACCGTAGGGGCACCCCTTGTGGGTGCCCTTTCCCCCTCCCCATCTTGAACAGCGGCCCAACCTTGTGAACTTTCCCCATCCGCGTGACCGTAGGGGCACCCCTTGTGGGTGCCCTTTCCCCCTCCCTGTCTTGAACAGCGACCCAGCCATGTAAACTTTCCCCTTCCGCGCCTTGCGCAGTATAATTCCACCAAACTGACCCGCTGCCACCACCCGGACCCGCCACCATGAGCCTCACACCCGACGAACTCACCCACTTCCACCGCCAGGGCTTCCTGCTCAAAACCGGCCTCTTCACCCCCGAAGACCTCAAACCGCTCCAGGACGCCCTCACCGAGGTCATCGATCAGGCCGCCCGCGAACTGCAGGCCGCCGGCGAGTTGACCGACATCCACGCCGATCAGCCCTTCGGCCTCCGCCTCGCCCGTATCCACGCCGACAACCCGGCCGCCGGCGAAAAAATCACGGCCAAGGTCATGGGCAAAGGTGGCGGCGGTTACAACGGCCCCGCCATGCTCCAGACCATCCGCCACCCAGCCCTCCTCTCCTGCATCGAAAGCCTCGTCGGCCCCGACATCATCGGCTCATCCGTCTACCGCATCCGCCCCAAGCTCCCCGGCTGGGACCGCGGCGAAGTCCCTTGGCACCAGGACTCCGGCTATTTCCTCGCCCACTGCGACCGCCACCTCATCGTCACCTGCTGGGTCCCCCTCGTCGACGCCACCCTCGAAAACGGCTGCCTCCACGTCATGCCAACCGTGCACAAGACAGGCATCCTCCGCCACTACACCGAGGGACACGCCGGCTTCCTCGAAGTCGCCGACGAAGACCTGCCCGCAGTCGAACCCGTCCCCGTCCCCATGAAGGCCGGCGACGCCCTCCTCCTCACCAACCTCACCCCCCACGCCTCCTTCGAGAACAGCACAGACACCGTCCGCTGGAGCATTGACCTCCGCTACCAAAGCGCCCATGTCCCCAACAACATCGGCGAAGAACCCGCCGCCTACACCACCGAACGCGACCCCGTAACCATGGCCTGCTACCCCCCCGAAGCCGACTTCGTCATCCGCGACCACAACGACCCCGCCCGCGAAATCCACTCCGCCGACCAGTTCAGACAGCTCCGCCAGCGCTACGAAACAACCCGCCCCAACACCCCCGGCCGCGGTTGGACCGCCCTCCAGGAGCGCTGAAAGAAAGCAGTCAAATAGGCACAACCTGCCACCCGACTCCTCAAACCCAATACGTCTTCGCTGTTCTTCGCGCCCCTTCGCGATCCTTCGCGGATCAAAAAAGGTGTTCTTCGTGGTCCTTCGCGGCCCTTCGTGGAAAAAAGATGTTCTTCGTGGTCCTTCGTGGCCCTTCGTGGAAAAGAGGTGTTCTTCGTGGTCCTTCGTGGAAAAAAGGTGTTCTTCGCGCCCCTTCGCGTCACTTCGCGGATCGATGTGTTCTGCTTGTCACAACATTAGCCCGCCTCCGCCTCCCGCAGGCGCGCCAGGCGCAGCAATCTGTCGAACTCAGCCTGAAATGCAGAAATTATAGTGTCCGGATCCGGCGCCAGCCCGCGGTCGGTGATAAGTCCGATATTCACCTGCCCCGCGTAACTGAATATGCTGATTCCCACGCCAATGGAGCCGGACTGCGGCACCCAGAAAACGATCGTGTCAAGAAGCTTCCCGGCAAAATAGAGTTTCTCTGACGGGCCCGGCACATTTGTCAGTACCGCACTCACTTTGTCGGCATAATACCCGCGCACGCCCCTCGCGATCCTGTCCGAAACCACCCCTAGTCCTGCTATAGCCTGATAGGTAACCAGCGCTTCAGGCGACTGCTTAATGGCATCCATGTTGCGCTTTGTCTCAAACAGGCGGTCAATCGGGTCGGCGACGCCGATCGGCAACGGAAGATAGACGAGAGCGAAACGGTTCGTCAGTTTCGTATCCTCTGGCCCGCGAATGTCCACCGGCACCATCGCCCGGATCTCCTTACCCTCCGGATCGTCGCCGCGAGTTTCGACATACCGGCGCAATGCGCCCGCCATCGCCGCCACCAGGACATCGTTCACCGTTGCCCCCATCGTATTCTTCACGAACTTTACATCATCCAGGGGAATGCCCTCGGACCACGCGACCGCCTTGCCGACCCCCACCTCACCTTTGAAAGCCGTCTTGTCGTCGGTCCGCATTGACGCCAGCTTGGCCAGCACAGCGACGAACTTCCCAGCCAGCTGTCCGCCCCTTGCCGCGCGGGATAGCAGACGTGCGAGTTTCCCGGCCCTCTCTCGGCCTTCCGGCAACATCGCGGCCCCAGAACGCGCGGCGACCCGCGTCGCAGGACGACCGGCAGTTGGGGCCCGTACGGGACCCTCTCCGTCGGCAGTATCATCGGTCAATGCGAACAGAACTCGTACAAGCGCCGCGCCGTCGCCGATGCAGTGGTGAACTCGAGCGAAGAAGACGCTGCCGCCCTCATAGCCATCGATGAGGGTGAATGTCCACAGAGGCCGATTCAAGTCCAGGGGAACGGAGAGCAGCCGACCTACAGTTTCGTTGAGCGTTTCCGTGTCCCCGGGCGCAGGCAGGACGATGCGCTCAACGTGCGCGCGCAGGTCGAACTCCGGATCGGTCTGCCAGTAGGAACGGGTTCTGAGAGCCCCCCGATCCTCCACCACGCGCTGGCGAAAGCGCTCGTGAACCAGAAGCCGCTCCTCCAACACAGACAGCACAAGCTCATAATCCAGCGACTCCCTGAAAATCCAGAAGCCGTTGATCACCATCGGATTGGTCGGATCGTCCATCAAGAGCCAGGCTCGATCCACGCTGGACATCGGCTCGCGTCCGGCCATCGGAATGTGCTCCCCTGGCTCAGCGAATTGTCCCATTTTGCACCTTAGCCCGTGGTTCAGTTTCTGGGGCCCACTTCACCGTTACTGGTCGAAACTGACCGTGGCAAGCAAGCAACTGGATGCTTTACAGAGTCAACGCTTAGTCTTCTTTGGCCTGTGCCGCATAAATTGAGGTATACCCTCCAGACCAATCCGGCGGTATCTGGCAGGGCCGGGGGTCGTGTTGTGCCCACTTAACCGGCTCGCCTCTCAAGATTTCGTAAGCATGGCATGAGGGCTCGGGGTGTGGCGTGTAGGCTTTGGCGTCGGCAGAACTATAGCAGTTGAGCAGCAACGGGCGTGGAGCTGGTGATTTGCTGGACGGTGAGAAATGAAGCGTTCGGGCATTGTGAACTGTAATGGAACCAGCAGCTCCTGCCAGATAGACAACCTCTTCCATGTCAATTGTCGAAGCGTCGTCATCGCTCAAACAACCCATCCAGTTTCCTTGGGCGTCATACTGATTGTATAGCGGGCCATTATGGCTGCCGGGCAAGGCGGCAAGTGGCCCGTTTGTCATGTCGGTATCAGCCAAATAACAACCAATGGTAAAGACGTTGTAATTGGTATGGGGGAAAAACTGAATATCCTGATGCCATTTAACCGTGTCGGATTCATCAAACCATTTGAAATTCAATTTTGAATGATGAAACACAACATTGGGCCCGGCCAAATCCTGTGCCACGTCCGCCATGAGCCCACTGGCGAAACGCCAATAGACTTCACTTTGCTCATCAGGCCGTCTCAAGCGTCGCAATACCGGCGTATCCGGCCCATGCCCGGGCCCAATATCAAATGTACGCCCTGATTCGGTCTCCGTTCGGCTGGTTTCGACAAAGGTCTTGGTCACGCGCACGAGTTCGGCAATCGTCTCTTTAGGCACCAGATTTTCAACACCAACAAAGCCGTGCTCAAAGTAGTGCTCCCTCTGGGCTTGCGTCAATACTTTGGGTTTGTGCGACAAAATTTCTTCGCGGTTCATGGTGCATTCTCCTCTGAGTTTTTCTCACAGGTTTCCACAACCGTCGTAGGCCCTGTGCACACTGGAATGAGGGGTTGCGCCTCCCTGGACCGTATCGGTAATCTCCTGCTGGATCGTGGGGGCTGTTCTGTCGTCAGTCGGTTTGGCCGCCTCCACATTGCGGGCACTCTATCTTACCGTCCGGTCACCGTCTTGTCTCAATGGCGTCTATCGCGGCCTGTTAGTCCGGGAACTGTTCGAAGAACGCTAAAGTGCAGGTCGTCACGTCACCCACGGATTCACGCCTTGTCGTTCTGGCCTTTCTGCATTGCGACAACATCCTTATACACCAGCGGACTGCTGTGTCAAGTGTATAATTTTCCAGGTTTCTGAGGGGCAGAGGGGAGCTAGACTTGCTGTAGGAGAAATGGAGAGAAGAGAAAGAGGGGGCCTCGCGGTAGACTCCGGGCCTATAACCAGAACGGGCCAGCGCGCCCGCTATCGCTCATGAATCAATACCAGCGTGCCCGGATTGATGTCGGTGCTGAACATCCAGCCGTCATCGTCATCGTCGTACATGAAAGGGTACGCCCAATCGAAAAGCCACTCGGCATCCTCTTCGGTCAAATTGATGCAACCGCGGCTCATCGGCCTGCCGAAGTTGCTGTGCCAGTAGGTGCCGTGAAAGGCGTAGTCCTCGAAAAAGTACTGGACATTCTTGACCTCTTCCACATGGTAGGCAGTGCCGGTGGCGCGGTTGCCGCCGCGCATGTCTTGCATGGCGATCTTGACCCAGATGCGATATGTCCCCGTTACC
>DAOUHY010000161.1:0-9797 GCA_034428435.1 Caldilineaceae bacterium
CCATCAGAACCTGCGCTACGCCGCCGACTTCGTCAAGGTGCGCGAGGTAATCGCCTCCGGCGTCCTCGGCCGCATCATCGAGGTCCGCATCCACAACGGCGGCTTCGGCCGCCGCTGGGACTGGCAGACCATGAAACGCTACGGCGGCGGCATGCTCAACAACAGCGGCCCCCATTTCGTCGACATGGGCATGCTCCTGATCGACGACCCCGAGCCGGACGTTTTCTGCCACATGGAGGCCACACCGCTCTACGCCGGCGACGCCGACAGCCACGTCAAGGTCATCCTCAAACCCAAGCCTGGCCGCGGCCCCTTGGTCGAAATCAACATAACCACCGCCTGCGCCTTCCCCCAGCCAAACTTCCTGGTCCTGGGAACGCAAGGCTCCATGGCCTGTTACCGCGAAGAAGCGCACCTGAAATACTTCGATCCCGCCGAGGCGCCGCCGCTGATTCTGGACGAGGCGCCCATCGCCCGCGACCGCGTCTACAATCACGAACAGCTTCCCTGGAAGGAGGAGCAACTCTCCTTTGCCTACGATGGCGCGGGCGGTGTACAGGAACTATATCGCGCCCTCTACGCGTCCATCCGCCAGGGACAAGACTTAGATATCACCCCAGAAAGCGTACGCGCCCAGATCGCGGTCCTCGAAAAGTGCCGTGAACTCAATCCCGGTGTAATCTAACGGAAGCGACGCGTGGAATCTTCTCGTTTTTCGCTCTCCTTCTCTCTCCGTCATAAAGGAGTTTCGTATGGAACTGAGTTGCACATCCGTCATGCTTCCCCGTTGGGAGCTGGACGAGACCTTTGACAAGCTGCAGGAGTACGGCTACGACGCCGTCGAGCTGCGCTGCCGCTACAACCCCGATGACCCCAACGCAAAGCCCTTCTTCTGGGGCCGCCATCTCTCCGACGTCAGCCCGGACAATATCCTCGACAAGGCCGCGCAGATTCGCGCCGCCGTCAAACGCACCGGCATTCGCGTCGCCGCGCTCGCGCCCAACGCCAGCTACGACGACACCGAGCATGTCCTCAAGCTCTTCAAAGGCGCCCTCGCCATCGATCCCGACCGCCCGCCTTTGATCCGCATCGACGCCCCCAAACACGACCGCACCAAGCCCTACTGGCCCCAGTTCCTCGAGGCCCGCGCCGGCTACGCCAAACTGGCCGAGCTGGCGAGCGAGCACGGCGTCAAGGCGACCTACGAAATCCATACCGGCACCCTCGCCGTCTCCGCCTCCCGCACGCTCGAACTCCTGCGCGACCTCGACCCCAACCACATCGGCGCCATCTACGACGTCCAGAACATGGTCGAAGTCGGCATCGAAGACACGCGCATGGGCCTCGACCTCCTCGGTCCCTACGTGGCCCACTGCCACATCGGCAACCGCCTGCCCGATCCCGCCGGCCAGGGACCCGACGGCAACACAACCTGGCGCTGGCGCGGCGCCCGCCTCGCCGAAGGCGTAGCCGACATCCCCCAACTGATCGACGACCTCAAGACCGTCGGCTACAGCGGCGCCCTCTCCCTCGAACTCTTTATCCCCGAAAACTTCGAGCCCGGAAACGACGACGAAATCGTGCAGACCGAAGGAGCCTTCCTGCGCAAGCTCATCGACCGGCCCTAGCGCCCAGAACCGCCAGGCCGCGCTGACCCATAAAAAGCTCGCGGCTCCAGCATTACGCAATACGCATTACGCAATACGAAACAGAGCATCAGGACGACTCCGCCATGCCCTTCGCCATTTGCAACGAACTCTTCGAAGACTGGCCCCTCGAGAAAACAGCCGCCTTCGTCGCCGACCTCGGCTACCAGGGTCTTGAGCTGGCCCCCTTCACCCTCTGCAACCTCGTCACCGACCTCTCCCCTGCCGACCGCCTTCGCATCCGGCGTACGGTTGAGGGCGCCGGCCTCTCCGTAGTCGGCCTCCACTGGCTGCTTGCCCAGACCGAAGGCTTCCAGCTCAACGACTCCGACCCCGACGTCCGCGCCCGCACCGCCCAATACCTGCTCGATCTCATCGACTGCTGCGCCGAACTCGGCGGCGAAGTTCTCATATTCGGCTCGCCCCAACAGCGTGACGTGCCCCCCGGCCGTTCACGCGACCAAGCCTGGCAGACGACAGCCGAAATCATGCACGCTTGCGGCGTACGCGCCCAGGAGCAGGGCGTACTCTTCTGTGTCGAACCCCTCAGCATCAACGAGACCAACTTTATCGTCAACGTCGACGAAGCCGCCGAACTCGTGCGCCTGATCGACCACCCCGGCCTCCGCATGATGGTCGATACCAAGGCCATGAGCAACGACCCCCGACCCATCCCCGAGCAGATCCGGGCTGTCCATCCCCTCTTCCACCACGTCCACCTCAACGACCCCAACCTGCGCGGCCCGGGCATGGGCGACCTCGACTTCCGCCCCATCCTGCAGACACTCGACGACCTCAGCTACGACCGCTGGCTCTCAGTCGAGGTCTTCGACTTCACCCCCGGCCCCGAAAGGACCGCACGCGAAAGCCTCGCCTACCTGAACGCTATTTCGCGCGGCGAGTAGCCATTGACACTCCATTTCAACCATTGTAGGGGCACCCCTTGTGGGTGCCCTCGTGGTCGCCCCCATCGAACCGTCCCCGACGCCGCAACAGAGAAAATCCCAAATTATTCTCCCATCGCGATCTGCCTATTCCACCGTCGATGAGAGATCGGCAATATTCGAGTCGGTCCTTTGTCCGCAATCCTGTAAATCTAGAACCCGACAATGCCTGCCCGCGGCCGGTAACTGCGAACTTAAATATGACCAAAAGGAGTTGCAGTCAAGACGGCTGCTTTCAATTCATTCGACGTAGACGATTTCCTTTAGTAAAATTGTCAATGTAAGCGATATTGTTTTCGCACGCCAACTAACCACTCTCCACTAGCCATTGCCCTTCACCATGCCGGATGGAACGCGCGAAACAACCGCGAAGGCACGGAGAATCCAGCTATTCACCGCCCTTCTTGCAGTCGTCCTTGCTCTCTCCCTCCTGTCAAACACTGAAACCAATGCGCAGACGTCGACCGAGTCCGCACCCGCGCTCGCAATACCGGCGCTTGCGGCGGAGGCGACCGCGCACGGCGTGGTCCTGACGTGGGAAGCCGTACCCGGCGCGGCCCTATACGAGCTGATGGTGTGGTGGAATCCGGAAATCGGGTGGCAGCCGCTCGGCGGCACCAACCTGACCGGCACAACCTACACGCATACGGACGTTGCGGCCGGGACGAAATACTTCTATACAATCCGCGCGCTGAACGCCGCCGGCGAAACGAGTGCATGGCTGCTCGACTACGCCTCCACCACCGCACTCGCGGCGACGGAACCCGGGACATCTACGCCTACACCATCACCGACCGCAACCGCGGCGCCTGGGACGTCAACACCCACGCCGACAGCCTCTGCGCTCTCGATACCGGCGCTGTCTGCGCAGGCGACCTCGGGCGGAGTGGTCCTGACCTGGAGGGCCGTACCGCACGCGCTGCGCTTCGAACTATTGACTTGGTGGGACAAGGAGACCGGCTGCCAGCCGGTCGGCGGCACCAACCTGACCGGCACAACCTACACGCACTCGGATGTAACGGCAGGGACGAAATACTTCTACTCCATTCGCGCGTTGAACGCGGCCGGCGCGGCCAGCGGCTGGCTGCTGGACTATGCGAGCGCGACCGCATTGGCTGTAACCCAGACCGGAACGTTTACCCCCACGCCAACCCCCACGCCGGCCGCAACCTTGTCTGTGCCCGCGATACCAGCGCTTGCGGCGCAGGCGACAGCGTACGGGGTGGTACTGACGTGGCCGTCGGTAGCGGGCGCGACCCGCTACGAGCTGCTGGCATGGTGGGACGCGACCATCGGTTGGCAGCCGATCGGCGGCGCCAATCTCACCGGCACGACCTACACACACACCGACGTCAGCGCTGCCACGACCTACTACTACTCTATCCGCGCGCTGAACGCGTCCGGCGCGGCCAGCGGCTGGCTGCTGGAATACGCGACCGTGACCGCACCTGCTGTCACCGAGGCCGGGACGCCGACGGTCACACCAACGCCGGCAACCACGCAAAAGGGCGCGCTCATCGCGCTCTACGAGGCAACCAACGGCGACAACTGGAGGCACAATGACAACTGGCTGACCGACGCGCCGCTCGACTCCTGGTACGGCGTCACCGCCGACAGAATCGAACGTGTAAGCAGACTGGACCTCCGAAGCAACAGGCTGAACGGGTATATCCCGGACCTGAGCGCTCTCACCAGCCTGACAGAGCTGGATCTCGCCTTCAATACCTTCCCCGGACCGTTTCCGGGATTAGGCACACTCACAAATCTGTCACATCTGGACCTCCAAGGCAACGAGTTGACCGGGCCGATTCCGGATCTGAGCGCATTCCCCAACTTGCGGTACGTGAGTCTCGGTCGCAACCAATTGACCGGATCGGTTCCGGACAAAGACGTACTTCCCAATCTTATACGCCTGAGTCTCCCCAACAACAAGCTTACTGGATCGATTCCACCCGGACTTGGAGACCTTCCAAATCTGGAATTCTTGTTCCTGGTGGGCAATTCATTGAGCGGTTGTATTCCAGCCTCACTGCAGAATGTGAGAAGCAGCGATTTGGATAGTCTGGGCCTGCCCTTCTGCGCTGCCCCCACTCCCACACCCAGGCCCACGCCAACTCCTGCAACGACGGAAAGAGGAGCGCTCGTCGCCCTCTACGAAGCAACGGACGGCGCCAACTGGCCGTATCAAAACAACTGGCTGTCCGACAAACCAGTCGATCTCTGGTACGGAGTTACCACGGACGGTCTTGGCCGGGTGACAGAGCTGGATCTACGATTCAACAGTCTGAGTGGGAGCCTCCCGAACTTGAACGCCCTCACAAACTTGCAGAGACTATGGCTCGCCAGCAACAATCTGACGGGGCCAATCCCCAACATGGACTCCCTCACTAGACTGAGATGGTTGGACCTCAGCAACAACAGACTGAGCGGGACTGTCCCGACCTTTGCGGCCCTTTCCAACCTGAAGAAGCTGGATCTCTATGGAAACCTGTTGACAGGGCAAATTCCGGATCTGAGTAATCTCTTCCGCCTGGAGAGTCTGGTACTCGCAAACAACCGGTTGACCGGGCAGATACCGGACCTGAGCAACCTCACCAGCTTGACGAATCTGCATCTCGCCAACAATCAGTTTTCGGGGCAAATTCCTGACTTGAGCGCACTCACTAATCTGCGCAGTCTGGCTATCGGCAGCAGCCAGCTGACGGGGCCGATTCCGAACCTGAGTGATCTCACCAACTTGACCAACCTGTCCCTAGGTGGCAACCAGTTGTCTGGGCCGATTCCGTCTCTGAGCGCCCTCAGAAATTTGGAGCGGCTGGTCCTCACGAATAATCAGTTGACCGGGCAGATCCCGGACCTGAGCGCACTCAACAAACTGGCGAGCCTTCAGCTCGACGGCAACCAACTGAACGGACGAATCCCGTCTCTGAGCGCACTCATCAATCTGGGGGTACTGGACCTCGTAGACAATCAACTGACCGGACAAATTCCGGACCTGAGCACACTCACCGAAATGACGCACCTGGAGCTTGCAGACAACCAATTGACCGGACAGATACCGGATCTGAGCACTCTCACCAATTTGGTCGTTCTGGACCTCGCAGACAACCGGTTGACCGGACCCATCCTCAATCTGCACCTGCTCTCCAACTTGGCATTTGTGCACCTTGAAAACAACCTGCTGACAGGACCTGTTCCGGACCTGAGCGAACTTTCCAACCTGAGAGGCCTGAATCTCAGGGGCAATTCACTGTGCCTGCCCACAGGTGCAAGCCTGTCACATCACCACCCTGAAGTGGCCGCCCATCTGAATGGCCTCAATCCGCCTACCTGCACTGCGGCTGACCTCTCGACACCGTTAAGCGCGCCGCAGAACCTGGCAGCGAACGTAAGCGACGGCCAGGTGAGGCTCACGTGGGCCGCAGTGAGCAACGCCGTCGGTTACGAACTGCGGACTTGGGACAACTTCGACCGCCAGTGGTATTCGATCGGCGGTGAACTGACTACCGCGGAGTACACGCACACAGTGCAAACCGATGGCAGGAGCTACTACTATCAAGTACGCGCCCTCGGCGCTCAAGAAACACGGAGCGCGTGGTCGGAACGCATAATTGTGGTCGTCGTCCCAACCAAGTTCCCTCCACCCCCCCTCTCCCTTGGTATTGACCTGGAATACCAGAAGTATTTCGAGGTCGGCGGGGTGGTCGCAGTCGCCCCGATTGACGTGACTGACCATAGAATGGTCGAAGTGCAGGAGATATTCTCCGGTATGCTCGCCAACCGGGCTGACCTGCTGGAAGCAATGGCCTACTACAACACCAGGATCAACATAAATGACGACAATGATCCACTTGCTTACAAGATCAAGACGAGCAATGCCGAATGGTGGGGAGCAAATCTACCGGAAAATGAGCCTGATTGCTATGTGACAATCCACGAGCTGGCACACGTGATACACTACGCGCTTGAAGATCAAGCCGACGGCGAGGAGTTCAATTCCAAGCTCAATGCTCTGTTGGACGCTGCGTTGACTTCGGGTCTGTGGAATGATGAGTACGCCTCGACGAATATCGCAGAATATTGGGCCGAAACCGTCACATTCTGGTTAAGGGGGGCAGTGGAGTTGAGAGAGACGCGAGGCACGACAAGGCTGGAGAACTACGATCCGGAAGCGGCCAAACTGATCCAGGAAACGCTCGGGGACGCAACCGTTCCGTCGTCCTGTAAACGCTGAATGTCGAGAGGAAAGTGAAACACCGGGAATAGGACCCTGCACTGCAGTTCACATCCACTCTCTTGCTACGCTGAGCCGTGGCTTGCGCCGTATCGGTTGCGGCCGCGCACACCATCGTCCAGTACGGAATGTCGATAACCCCTGGCCGGTAGAAAACAACCTTACCCCCATTCACCACAGTCTACCGGCCCATGCATCCCCTATCCTCGTTTGACACAACACAATTTCTCCGTAAAATGGAGTCGTTCCCGTTACGCCGCTCTTTCCAAAGAGGGCCAGGGAAAACTTATCATCCTTGGCAGGGGTCTTGCTGTCCGCTGCACTGGAAGCACATGCAACCCCGCCAATCCCTCATCCGCGTTTCATACATCATCACACGTAGCAAAGGAGACTCAGAGTATGGCATTGCGTAAGGTAGTGATTCGTTCAGCTGTACCCCTGGCAGCCCTGTTGCTCCTGCTGCTCGCGGCCGGGTGTGTCGCACCCGCAGCCGCGCCCGCAGACTCGGGCGACGGGGACATGATGGAGGCGGCGGAAAGCGAGCTCATCGTCGCTGTCGCCCAGGAAATGACATCCCTGGAGGCAACGTTGGCCGCCGCCGAAACCAACTGTAACGGCTGTTTGAACGTGGTCGAAACGCTGGTCACGCGCAACTTCTCCACCGGCGAGATCATCCCCTTGCTGGCTACCGAGTGGGAACGGCTCGATGACAGGACCATCCAGTTCCAGTTGCGCGAGGGCGTAACCTTCCATGACGGTTCCCCCTTGAACGCCGAAGCCGTGGCCACAAGCATCAACTACATGTGGGAAGCTGACCTCGTCAACACGCTCACCGGCTTCATCGGCGGTACCCTCAGCGCCGAAGCGGTCGACGAATACAGCGTCAACGTATCCGCCGCCGACCCCGACCCGATCCTGCTGGAAAAGATGTATTTCGTCGCCATCTCCTCGGCCAAGCAGATCGAGGAAGAGCCGGAAACCTATTCCACCAAGTTGGTTGGCACCGGCCCCTATATGCTTGACGAGTGGAAGCGCGGCGAGTCGATCACCTTTGTCGCCTACGACGACTGGTGGGGCCACGGTAACCCCGACGAGGCCGGCGGCAAGGTATCCTTTGACAAGTTGACCTGGCGCTTCCTGCCCGAAGACACGGTGCGGGCAGCCGCCGCCCAGGCCGGCGAGGTCCACATCGCTCAGTTCGTGACGCCCGATCAGTGCACCTCGGCGTTGAGTGATGAAAGCCTGCGCTGCGCCTCTGTCGCCAGCGTCGAGACAATGTTTGCCCGTATGGGCAACCAGAAGCTCTTCGAGGACATCCGCGTCCGCGAGGCCCTCAACCTTGCTATCGACAAGGAGCTGATCGTTGAGACGCTCCTGGGCGGTGCGGCTACCATCACCGGGCAGATCGTCAACGAGACCGCCACCGGGCACCACCCTGATCTTCAGCCCTATCCCTATGACCCCGATCGGGCTCGCGGCCTTCTCGAAGACGCCGCAGCTGACGGCGTAGATGTTGGCCAGGAGTTCACCCTCGCTTCCCGCCAGGGCCTGCACGCCGGCCATGTCGAGGTTATCCAGGCCATCGGCGGTATGCTCAACGACGTCGGCTTCAACGCCACCGTCAGTGTCATGCCACCCGATACCTTCAACCCCCAGTTCAGCCATAACTGGTCCGAACTGGAAGGCCAGCCCAATTGGGTCGCCGTTCACCTCCACGGCAACGAGATCCTGGACCTCTGGTTCTCCTACGTCAACTACTTCACCTGTGGTGGCGTTGTGTCGCTCTACTGCAACGCTGAAGTCGATGCGCTCTGGGAAGAGGCCCGCACTCTCTCCGGTGATGCCCGTGACATGAAGCTGAAGGAGGCCGCACAGGTCGCCTATGACGATTTCGCCTACGGCCTCATCGCCCACCTGGATCTGGCCTATCTCATCAGCGAAGATCTGAATTGGAACGTGAAGCTGGACCATCGCCTGCAGGCCAAGGAGATGTCATCCAAGTAAAGGGCTGAGATTGAACAGCCCGTCGAGGCTCGTCAATTGAATGCGTATCACGTGTTGCGCCATGTCCTGCGAAATCGGCACTAAGCAATACGTGATACGCAGCATCCGGAGTTGAGATAACTGCTGTTCCGACGAGGAGAGTAGCGAAGAGAGAACATCTCCCGCTCCCTCTTTCCCCGCTTCTCGCTCCTTCGCGCAGTAAAGGCCGGTCCAATTCTTCCCTATCTGCTGAGACGCTCCATTCACTCGATCGGCGTCGCCTTCGCTGTTATCACATTCGTCTTCATTGCGGGCCGTGTGATAGGTGATCCCGTTCGTATCATGGTGGGCGTCGAAGCCTCGGAAGAACGCGTCCAGCAGGTGCGCGATCAGCTTGGCCTCAACGATCCGATTCCAGTGCAGTACGCCAGATTCGCGGCGCGCGCGATTCTCCTGGACTTCGGAGACTCCTTCTGGCAGAAGACATCGTCACTGCGCCTGGTAATAGACCGTCTGCCCGCAACGTTCAGACTCGCCGCAGCAGCCTTCCTGCTGGCCGCGCCCATCGGCATCCTCCTGGGCGCCGCGGCCGCACTTCGCCCTCAGACCTACCTGGACAGAATTATCAACGTCCTCTCGCTGGGGGGCGTTTCCATGGTCGACTTCTGGATGGCACTGATGTTGATCATCGTCTTTGCCGTCCAGTTCGGCTGGTTCAAAACGTCCGGCTATGGCGGCTTTTCGTACATGGCGTTACCGACGCTGACGCTCTGCCTTTCACCCCTGGGACGCATCTCCCAAATCACCCGCAGCGCCATGCTCGACGAGATGAACCGGCCCCACATCACCGTCGCCCGTGCCAAGGGACTTGCCGAAGGGCGCATCGTCTTCGTCCACGCACTCAAAAACGCCGCCATTCCCGTCGTCACCATCAGCGGCGACATGTTGTCGTCTATGTTGAATGGAGCAATTCTGGTGGAGACGGTCTTC
>DAOUHY010000162.1:0-7087 GCA_034428435.1 Caldilineaceae bacterium
CGATTCGGCGTCGACGCGGGAGAGCTGGTCCCAGGTAAAGATGCCGACCTGGTAGAGGCGCCGCTCGTAGAGGCCGCCGATGCCGTAGACGGCGGTGAGGTTGTCCGGCCGGTTCGAAAGGTCCTGTGCCGGGGATGGCTCCGGCCGTGCATCGTTGCGGGGGCGACGGCGTCCCGATTGCGCATTCGTGGCGGCTGCGGGGCCCGGAGGTGCGCCGTAGGTTTGCGCGGGCGGACCTTCGGGCAGCGGCTGCGTACCTCGCGCGGCTGATGCCATCGCGGACAGATCGATCCGGCGGCGGCGTCCACGATACCAGACCCATTCGACCAGGGTCGAGCTTACCCAGCCGAAAAGCAGGCCGACCAGAATATAACCGAGCAGACTTGTCAGATCCATCGCTACCCCCGTGCGCCCCGAAGAAAAGAGACGCAGTAGAAAATTAGTGTATCCCGCGCCCAAATGGTTGTCAAAGCGCGGTCCTCTTTGGTTGAATCCCGGAATTGGGGTGGAAACAGTCTGGCGGGGAATTCATGGCGGCGGTGGCTGATATTGTTTAGCGGCTCTTGGAGAGAGGCAGGGCAGGCGCCAAGCCTGGCCGTACGGGGATCTGATGGGACTGCCGGGACGTGGTCTGGCGAAACTCTTTCGATTGGACACCTGTCATTGATGTCGGCATCAGGTCGTTGAGGCATGTTGTTGAAGGGGGGCGTTGCGGGGGGAGCCCTCTCGCACAAGGGAGGGCCGAAGGCCCGGAACGGCAGTAGTCAGTGGTTAGTGGTTTGAGACGGGGCTACGTTTGACTTAGCGTTGATCTCGGGATGGGTGCGGCTCCGCTGCTACCCGAGGTATATGGAAGTTCGCCCCTTCTTTGGGATGCAAGCGCCTTGAATTCTTGCATGGACTTGGCAACTATAGTCGACTATAATTGTCTTGGAATGTAGGTGCCCTGAAGAGTCCGAACTGCCGGACATCCAGCTGCGATTTTGGGTCTACGCCAGAGCGGCTATGACGAATGTCACAAGTCGCCTAATGCGACCGGCTTCGCGGTCACGGTTCAGGGAGGATGGTTACCCCGCTTTCACTCCCCGCGACAGGTAACTTTCGGACTACCGGCAGGTGAGGTTCATCCAAATTCTCACATCTAGAGGAGAAACGAAAATGAGTGAGAGCACCTACGCGTCAGTAGAAGTCTCGCAGCAGACCCTCGACCGTTTCAAGAATGTGGCTACCGCGAACGTATGGGACATCCTCCTCAGGCACTCCGGTGTCTATTTTTCCTTCATGGATAATGTTCGTCTCCGGACCCCGGGCGAGAGGCTGGCCGCGCGTGCCCGCACATTGCGCTACCTGCCTCCACGTCCGGATTTGCAGGCGAGGGTGCATGTCGGCGAGCAGTCCCCGGAGTACCTGGCCATGGCCCGCTGCGGCCCCGGTGACGTGCTCGTTTGTGACGTGATGGGCGATTCCCGCCCATGTATCTTCGGTGATGTCAAGGCGCTGCAATTGAAGATGAACAACGCCGACGGCATCGTCACCGACGGCAGCATTCGCGACCTGGATGTCATAAAGGAGGAGGAGTTCGGGCTGATCATCTATGCCCGCGATCGAACGCCCCGAGGCGGCGTCCCCTACGCCATTCCTGCGCAGGAGAATGTGGAGATTCAGTGCGGCGGGGCCCTGGTGTGCCCTGGCGATGTACTGGTTGGGGATGCGGATGGCGTGGTTGTCGTGCCCTCCTGGTTCGCGGATGAGTGCATCGAGCTTACGGAAGAGTATGAGGCGGAGGAGACAAGGATCAAGAATCGTATCCTTGCTGAAGGGGTGGTGCCCGGCAGATACTACACGCCCCCAGCACCGGGGGGGTACGCGCGGGCGGGCAAAGAAGAATAGCAGCTCGCGCGCGGCAACGGAGGCTGCGCCGGTTCTGCAGTTGCACTAAGGCAGCCTGTAGAACCGGCGTGCATTTTCGGCCATGATGTTTCGTCTGACCTCAAACGGGAGCGTACCCGGGAGGGCGCGGTCGGGCGAGTCAAAGTCCCAGTGGGGATAGTCGGTGGCGAACATGAGCCGGCTTCCGCCGTCCAGGTGTGCAAGAATCTGCTCAAGGTGACGCGGCTGCCGCGGCTCTTCCATCGGTTGGGTCGTGAACCAGAAGTGCTCCAGGATGTATTCGGAGGGCGCCTTTTTCAGGAAGGGCACTTCGGCTTTGAGCCGTTTCCAGCTCCTGTCCATGCGCCAGGCGAAGGCGGGGACCCAGGCAAAGCCGCCTTCGATAATGACGATACGAAGGTCGGGGAAGTGCTCGAATACGCCTTCGCAGACGAAGCTGGCGATATGGGCCTGGTAGGCCTAGGGCATACCGCAATGATCTTCAAGGTAGTATGAGGGCCAGCCGCCGGCAGTGAGCGGATGGCCGCCCTGGCCGCCGACGTGGATGCCGATCGGCAGGTCGTATTCGAGGGCGGCTTCGTACATCTTCCAGTACTTGCGTTTGCCGAGAGGTTCACTGGTGCGGACGACGGTGAGAACCTGCACGAATCCGGGGTGGCTGCCGCGGCGGTGAATCTCTTGCGCGGCCAGTTCCCCATCTTCATAGTTGACCAGAATCGAAGCGCGCAGCCGCGGTTCGGGTTCGAGCCATTCGGCGACCTGGTAGTCGTTGACGGCACGGGCCAGTTGGGCACCGTATTCCATGTTCAGCTGGCCGCCGGCGCCGGCAAGGGGATTCAGGATGCCGTACTCGATGTCCCAGGCGTCGAGCAGCTGGAGGCGCATGAAGTCGAGGTCGGTGCCAGGTGGGCGTCCGTTTGGGGGCCAGGCATCGACACGGGCGGCATTGCGATGGAAGCGGGGATAGGAGCCGCCATGCAAGCCGCGCATGTAATGGGCGCGCTGACCGAACATTCTGTGAAAGTCCTGCCATTCCGGCGAGAGGTAGTCGGTGATTATCTGCCTGAACACCGGGTCAATGTGCACGTCAAAGTTATGGATGTCGGTGTCAATGACGGCCAGCCCGGCCTTTTGGGAGACGTGCGGCTGCGGGGTCGTTTCCAGCTCGACTGTCATGATGGTCCTCCATTGAAGCGATAGAAGGCGCGGGCGTTCTCAGACCAGATGTTGGCGTGCAGGGGTTCAGGCAGGGTTGCGGGCCAGGCATCTTCGTCGCGATCATAGTGCCAGTGCGGGTAGTCGGTCGCAAACATGAGCATTGTATCGGACTCCATCTGCTCGATCGCTTGAAGAATATAGCCGGGGTCGGGCGGCGTGTCGACAGGTTGAACCGTCAGGCGAATGTGATCGCGAATGTAGTCGGACGGCGGTCGTCTGACCCAGGGTACATTTGAACGCAGCCCTTTCCACTCCTTGTCCAGCCGCCACATCAGCGCAGGCATCCAGGCGAAACCACCTTCGATCAGCGCAATGCGCAGGTCGGGGAAACGATCGAAGACCCCTTCGGCGACGAGACTGATTACCTGGGACTGGAAGACCGGCGCCATATTCGCATACTCTTCGAGGTAGGTTGAAGGCCAGCCCACAGGGCTGGGGGGGTGGCCCGGGGATCCGCCGTAGTGTATGCCGATGACGAGATCGCGTTCAACTGCGGCCGCGTAGAGTGGATCATAGAAGCAATTGCCGTAGGGAATGAAAGAGCGGACAGGCAAGACTACCTGGACAATCTGCGGGTGGTTCCCGAAGCGATCGATCTCCCGGGCCGCACGGGCCGGAGACTGGCTGGGGACGACAAGGGAACCGCGCAGGCGCGGTTCGGGCGTAAGCCACTCGTCGATCTGCCAGCAGTTGACGGCGGTCGCCAGGTCGACGGCCAGGTCCTCCTGTTTGACGCTCTGTGCACGAAAGGCACAGTTGAGGATACCGATTTCGGTATTGAATGGCGCAAGGGCCTGTTCGCGGACAAGCTCCAGGCTGGATCCGGCCGCGCCGCCGCCCTGGGGCAGGCTGCCGGGACGGGCCGAAATCGGTGCGCCGCGCGGGTAGTCACCTCCAGACGGGCCGGGGTAGCCGGAAATGCGAATGTACTCCTGCCAATAGTCGGGAAGGTAGGGTAGAAGCTGATCGATTGTGGAGAGTTCATTGTGGATGTCACAGTCGATCACGGAGTTTGTGCGCGTATTCGAAGGGCGTTCTCCGCTTGGCGACCGGAAGGTCTGATCGCGGTCCACAACAGTGTGACCGTTCTCCGATACCGGTGACTCGGTGTCGACGGACGTCATATTGCATTCAACTCCGACTCTGATATTTTCAACAGGAGGACAGTTTCGCGGGCAAGGGAATTCTAGCCTATGGGCCCTCTATCGTCAACGGATCAGCAGGGAGGAGTACATCTTAAAATGGGGGGACATACTGAACGGGAGGTCAGGAGATAAAGGGGGCAGAGAAAGGGAAGAAAGGCATTGGGTCGGAAGCGGAGCCGGCTGGCGAGATGCACGAGCGGCTGTGGTCATGGCGACGGGAGGGACCTGGCGTTCCTGCGCTGCCGTGCGGCCTCGAATAGTATGACGGCGCCGGCGGCGGCAACATTGAGCGATTCGGTGGCGGCGGCCATGGGAACCGCCACGGTTTCCGCTCTTTCCCGCATCTGCGAACTCGCACCGTGCGCCTCGCTGCCGAGCACCAGCGCTGAGGGTTCGCCCCAGTCGACTTCATCGTAAGGGGTGCTGCCCTCCGCGCTTGCCAGGTAGAGTGGCTGGCCGGTGGGCAAAGCGGCCCAGACCTCCTCCCAATGCGCCAGGATACGAATTGGGACGCGGAAGTGCGCGCCCATGGCCGCGCGCAGGACTTTGCCGTTGAACGGGTCGACGCATCCCGGCGCGAACAGGACCTGGTCGACGCCGGCGGCGGCGGCCGTGCGCAGGAGGGTGCCGGCGTTGCCGGGATCCTGCACGCCGTCGAGAATGAGGGAGGGCGCGACGGCAGGAGGCAGGGGCAGCTCCGGTATGGGGACCACGGCCGCGATGCTCTGCGGCGATACGGTCTCGCTGATCTTGTCGAGAATGGCGGGGGGTACCAGGTAGAGGGGGCAGGCCCGTTGGAGCTGCGCCGCAAGTTCCGGCTGCGCGTCTGCGGCGGGGGCGGTGATGAAGCAGCTGTGGAAGGGTGCGCCGATGGTCAGGGCGTCCTGCACGAGGCGCGTTCCTTCCAGCAGGCAGAGGCCGTGGGCTTGGCGGTGGCGGCGGCGGTGCAGCCTGGCCGCCAGTTTGATCTGGGGATTGCTGGCGCTGGTGATCTCTTTCATTCAGCGAACTGGAGCGCAGGCTCTCCGAAGAGAGTTATGGCGCCGACACCGGGGGATCGGAGCGCAGCGGATACCGGCGCCGGGCAGATCGGACAAAAAAGCAGAGACGTTCGTCTCTGCAATCTGCACTCTGAGTTGTCGGACGGCCGGGCGGCGGTTGCGAAAACAGGTTCACTCGGCGGATCGGTAGCGCAATTGCTCAGTTCAACTGGCTCTTGGCCAGGTCAGCCAGTGCGCTGAATCCGTCGGCGTCGTTTGCGGCGATATCGGCCAGTATTTTGCGGTCCACCTGGACATCGGCCTTCTTGAGCCCGTAGATCAGGTGGCTGTAGTTGATGCCATTGATCCGGGCCGCGGCGTTGATACGCGTAATCCACAGGCGGCGGAAATCACGTTTGCGGGTGCGGCGGTCGCGATAGGCAAAGGCCAGTGATCTGATCATCGCCTCGTTGGCGCGCTTGAAGAGCTTGGACCGGCTGCCGAACTGCCCCTTGGTAAACTTGAGTACCTTTTTATGGCGCCTGTGCGCATAAACCTTTGGTCTGGAACGTGCCATGAGTTGAATCCTTGTATCTGACGTTTACCATGCCTGGGAGCAGGGTCCCACCTGGTCTGGGCCGCCTGCATGGCTGGATAGGCGATGCGATCTGTAATCGGGTCGGGTTTGAGCCAGCGCAGTGCGCTCTGCCAGCTTCCCGATCCTGTCGAGACAGGTCTAGGAGACCAATTTCTTGGCTGCTACGGCCTGACCTTTGTTCGGGCTTGTAATCTTGTGGCGGTAGTCGCTGACCTTGCGCTTTTTGCGGCGCAGGTGGTTGCCGCCCTGTTTGCGGCGCAGCAACTTACCGTTTTTCGTCACGCGGAAGCGCTTCTGCGCGCCCTTATGGCTCTTCATCTTTGGCATGGTTCTTCTCGGTTGTTGCCGCGCCCCTTACAAGCAGAGACACATTGAAACTGCACGATAGGATGCAGTAGCTAAACGAAAATCGCGCCCCTTAAGGCGGGGGCGCATTGGACATTGTCACACCCGTCAGCGCATGCGCAACTGACGGCGTCATGCAAGCCTAAATGATAGCACAGCCGCCCTCCTGGCACAAAATCAGGCGGTCGGCAGCTACAGGCAGCTATGAAATTCGACTACGAGGCTGGGGCGAGAAGCATCACCATGCTGCGGCCTTCAAAGCCCGGATGGGATTCGACGACGGCTTCATCCTCCAACTCTTCCGTCACCCTTTTCATCAGATCAAGGGCAATGTCGCGGTGGACGATCTCGCGGCCGCGGAAGCGGATGCGTACTCGCACTTTGGCGCCATCCTTCAGGAACTTTCTCGTTTTATTGAGAACGACCTGAATGTCATGTTCGCCCGTCTTAGGACGCAAGCGCACTTCCTTGATCTCGATCTGCTTCTGGGCCTTGCGCGATTCTCGCTCCCGTTTCTGTTTCTCGTAGAGGTACTTGCCATAGTCCATAAACCGGCAGACCGGCGGCTTGGCATTGGGCGCAACCTCTACCAGATCCAGATCTCTCTCCGCGGCGGCTTGCAGTGCGGCCTGCACATCCATGATGCCGAGTTGCGTGCCAACTTCGTCGATGACCCGCACCTCACGCGTACGAATCCGGTGGTTGATTCGTGTTGTGTTTCTGCTAATTCCTGATCTCCTTTGGGCGTTTTGCCCTCAACACCACAGATGTAGACACCCTTTCCCTTTTGCGTAGATGAATCCTTGCGCCCGAATGTTAAGGTGGTAGCGCATTGAAACACCTATTTCAAAATGGGGTTGCTGTCAAAAACCATCTGTGGAAAACGATCGACTATAGAATCCGTGAGAGTA
>DAOUHY010000163.1:0-15221 GCA_034428435.1 Caldilineaceae bacterium
ACGACGCTACATGTCGCGATTTCTGGGTCGCCGTCTGATTCGCGCTGTACTGACCGTGTGGGCAGTTGCGACCCTGGTCTTTCTGCTGATGCACGCGCTACCGGGCGACGTCGTTCTCGTGCTGCTCGACACTGTCGGCGCAGGGTCGCCAGCGGCCGAAAAGATGCGCGAGTTCCTTGGGCTCGACCGGCCGCTCTACGTGCAGTATTTCGACTGGCTGGGAACCCTCCTCAGGGGAGATATGGGCAACTCCCTGTTGGGGGGCTACCCGGTATGGGACCTGGTCAAATCGCGCATTCCGGTGACGGTTGAGCTTGCGGCTCTGACGATCCTGTTGGGGCTCTCGATCGCGATTCCACTGGGGATTGTGGCGGCAGCCAGAAACGGATCCTGGGTTGACCTGCTGGCGATGCAGTTCGGACAGTTGGGTATCTCGATCCCGAATTTCTGGATCGCCACGATTCTGATTCTGGTGGTGGCGGCGCGGCTGCAGTGGTTGCCGCCGTCCGGATACAAGCCGATCAGCGACGGCCTGGGCACGAATCTGCTGCACATGATCATGCCGTCCCTGAGCCTTGCGCTCCCCCTGGCGGCTGTGATGACGCGCGTCGTGCGCTCTGCGGTTCTTGAAGTACTGAACCGGGACTACATGAGAGTTGCGCACGCCAAGGGGCTCCATCCTCAGCAGGTACTCTGGAGGCATGGACTAAGGAATGCGGCGATTCCGATCGTGACCGTAATCGGACTGGAACTGGGCTACCTGCTGGGGGGAACGGTTCTGATAGAGGAGATGTTTTTCGTGCCAGGGCTCGGTCAGTTAACGGTACGCGCGCTGCTCAATCGGGACCTGCCGGTGCTGCAGGGGGTACTGTTGCTGTACTCGACAGCCTTTGTCCTGGTGAATCTTGTTGTGGACCTGCTCTATGGCCAGCTCGATCCCCGAATTCGATACGAATAACTCCGGAGTTGAACGGACGCTGGCGGCGCGAAACCCGCTGCGGAGCTTCGTGCGGCGGGCTCTTCGTCATCGCCTGTTCACGGCCGGCTTTATCATCACCCTGATTCTGATCATCACGTCGGTCTTTGCGCCCGTCTTCGCCACCAAAGACCCCTTTGAGGCAGATTTCAAACAGATGCTTGCCAGCCCAAGTCTTGACCATCTCCTGGGCACCGACTATCTGGGGCGCGATCTCTACAGCCGGATCATCTACGGGGGCCGGTTCAGCCTGCTTGTCGCGCTGCTATCGATGGCGCTGTCCGGCCTGATCGGGCTCCTGCTGGGGATGGCGGCCGGTTATCTTCGGGGGCCGGTGGAAACAGGTATCATGGCCTTCATCGACCTGATGTTCGCGATCCCGGGTCTGCTGCTGGCCCTGACGATCTCGGTGCTGCTGGGGCCGTCGACGCAAAATCTGATAATCGCGCTTGCCATTATCTATGTTCCCATCCTTTGCCGCGTCACGCGCGGCGCGGTGATCGCGGTTTCGCAGTTGCCGTACATCGAGAGCGCGCGGGCGATTGGCGGCTCCAACTGGCGGATCATGATGCTCCATCTGTTGCCGAACGCAGGCGCACCCGTCATCGTCCAGATCACGATCGGGCTGGCGTGGACGATTCTGAGTGAGGCGGCGCTGACCTTTCTTGGATTCGGAGCACAGCCTCCCGCCCCTTCGTGGGGGGCGATCCTTGCCGGCGGGCGCAAGTACCTGAATACGCACCCGGAGATGTCGGTGTTTCCGGGCATCGCCATCGCCATCTCTGTACTCGGTTTCAATCTTCTAGGCGACGGCCTGCGAGATCTGCTCGATCCGACCTTGCGAGAGCGCTGAAGCCGCATCTGGGGAGAGAAGGCTCTCCCTGTCTGTCCTATCAATCGACACTGGAGCGCAAGACATGAAGATCCTTGTAACCGGAGCTACCGGACGCATAGGCAGCCGGCTCGTCGCCGAACTTCTGCGGCGGGACCATCAGGTGCGCGCTCTTGTGATGCCGGATGATCCTATGCGGGGCCGTGTGGAGGTTCCGGGTGTCGAGATTGTGGAGGGGCAGCTCACCGAGCGGGAGAGCCTGCGCCCTGCTGTGGAGGGCGTTGACGCGGTTTACCATCTGGGCGCCCATTTGCCCCAAGGCCGCACGTCGGATGAGCTGTTCGACACCAATGTAGTCGGGACGTACAATCTGCTGGAAACGCTTGTGCCTCATGCAAGCCGGATCAAGCGATTCGTCCTGGCCAGTACTGACAACGTCTATTGGAATCCCAACGGCGCGCTCTATCTGCCCGTAGATGAAGAGCATCCCCGAATCAACGACGACCCGTATGGGATGAGCAAGATTCTGTGCGAGGACATGTGCTGGGTCTATATGCGGCGCTGCGGCCTGCCGGTGACAGTTCCCCGCTTTGGCGTAACGCTGGCGTGCGAAGAGCTTCTGGACCCCGGGTCGATCTGGGCTGACAAACTTTATCTGCCCGGATTCCTGAAGCAACTGAAAGCCAAGCCCAGTTTGTCACGCGAGGAGCAGGAGACGGTCGAGAATCTGGAGGACCTTGATGCCCGCGATCCCATGTTGGTCATCGCGCGCGACCCGCAAGGGGTGGCAGGGACCGAAATGGTGAACGATCCGCGTAATCTGGCCGAGGGGTTGGTTCTGCTGCTGGAGAATGAGGTCGCGGTGGGTAAGGTCTTTCATCTGATGGCGGGGCAGCCTTTCGCCCATGACGAACTGCTGAAATACATTTCGAAGGTAACAGGCTGGCCGTACGTCGAGGTGACGGTCTCGAAGGTCCTCCACTGGGAGTTGAGCATCGCCAAAGCGCGAGCCATGCTGGGGTACAATCCGACCAGGGACGTCTTTCAGATGATTGATGAAGGCTGGGCGATGAAATCCTGAGGGGATGGCATTTTGGGGAGGAAACGCACCTCGCCCCCCTTCTCTCCCGAAGTAACCCGCACCGTCCTTATTCGCCAGGCGACAATTGGATAAGTGGTTAGCCAGGCCGGCTACGAGTGCGCGGTCTGGGGAACGGGCGCGTCCAGGGTGCCTGCGAGGTCCAGTTCGTGGGCGCGGTGGCAGCTTACGGCGTGCCCTGGGGCGACCTCTTCCAGAACGGGCGTTTTTTCGCGGCAGAGGTCGACGGCGTAGCGGCAGCGGGGGTGGAAGTAGCAGCCGGACGGCGGGTTGGCGGGGTCGGCTACTTCGCCCTCAAGGATAATTCGCTGCGAGCGGAGGGTCGGGTCCGGCTGGGGCACTGCGGAGAGGAGGGCTTCGGTGTAGGGGTGCTTGGGGGATTCAAAGAGCTGCTGCGTTTCGGCGGTCTCGACGACGCGACCGACATACATAACGGCGACGCGGTCGCAAATATGCTTGACGACGCTGAGGTCGTGTGCCACGAACAGGTAGGTAAGGCCGAGGCGCCCTTGCAGCTCCAACAGGAGGTTAAGGATCTGTGCCTGCACCGACACGTCGAGCGCGGAAACCGGTTCGTCGGCCACGATCAGGCTCGGGTTGAGCGCGAGGGCACGGGCGATGCCGATGCGCTGGCGCTGGCCGCCGCTGAAGGCGTGGGGGAAGCGTTGCAGGAATTCGGGCCGTAGCCCGACGAGCCCAAGCAACTCCTCCACGCGCTCGATACGTTGCCCGCGGTCCGCCATCCCGTTGACGAGCAAGGGCTCGCCGATAATATCGAACAGGGTCATGCGCGGGTTCAAGGAGGAGAAGGGGTCCTGGAAGATCATCTGCATCTGCCGGCGCAGGGGCTGCAGTTCGTCCCTGGACAGATTGGCGATGTCGATCATTGTGCCGTCATCGGTGCGGAAGAGAATCTCTCCTGCGGTGGGCTGGAGCGCGCGCACGATACAGCGGGAAGCGGTCGTCTTGCCGCAGCCGCTCTCTCCCACGATGCCGAAGGTCTCTCCTCTGTACACGCTGAAATCCAGGCCGTCTACGGCGCGGACCTGTCCCACGGCGCGTTGCCAGAAGCCCTTCCGAATCGGGAAGAATTTCTGTAGCCCTTTTACCTCCAGCAAGACCTGCTCGTTTTCCATATTTCCAACTGTCTATGGATTGTACCTGTTGACTCGTTGCCGTCAATGACCTCTACGAGTTGGTTTCCGGAACCGGATGATAGAGGAAACAGCTTACCAGGTGTTCATCTCCAACCGAATGCAGTTCAGGCTCGTGCTTGTCGCAGACGCCCGGGATTACGTCCGGGCAGCGGGGATTGAACGGGCAGCCGGCCGGGCGGTTATACGGGTGGGGGATGGTGCCGGTGATGGTGGGCAGCTGCACCTTGGGCGTCGAGTGGATGCTGGGGATCGAGCGCAACAGGGACTGTGTGTAAGGGTGCTTCGATTCGCCAAAGACGGTGTCTACGGGGCCTTCCTCGACCACGCGGCCCAGGTACATCACCACCACCTGGTCGGCCATCTCCGCGATCACGCCCATGTCGTGGGTGATCAGCATGATTGCCATCCCATTCTGTTCCTGGAGTGAGCGCAGGAGATCGAGAATCTGGGCTTGGGTGGTCACGTCCAAGGCGGTCGTCGGTTCGTCGGCGATCAGAAGCCTCGGGTCACAGGAGAGCGCGAGCGCGATCAGGGCGCGTTGACGCAGGCCGCCACTAAGTTGGAATGGATAGGCGTCAATGGCCGCCTCTGCCCGGGGGATGCCCACCAGGCTGAGCAGTTCGACCGCCAACTCGCTGGCTTCCTGCTTGGTGAGTTTGCGGTGCAGGCGGGCGGCGCTGATGATCTGGTTGCCAATCGTGTGAACGGGGCTGAGCGAGGTCATCGGCTCCTGGAAGACGAGCGCAATCTCCGCGCCGCGAATCGAACGCATCTCGCTGCTGTTGTCGTCCAGCGATGTCAGCGCGATGTCGTGCGCCTGGCCGTCTCCGCGTTCGCGGCGCAGCAGGATTTCCCCTTCGACGATGCGGCCGGGACGGGGCACGATGCCGAGAATAGAGAGCGCGGTAACGCTTTTGCCGCAGCCGCTCTCACCGACGATGCCGAGGGTCTGGCCGAGGTGAACGTCGAAGCTGGCGCCGTCCACGGCGCGGACGATGCCCTCGTCGGTGAAGAAGCTCGTTTTCAGATTGCGTACCGATAGTATCGGTTGGCGGTCGTCTTGCATGACTTTAGAGGCGGGTGGGGGAAGTTATCAGAAAATTATTGTACTCATATGCCATAGGGGTCGGCAGCGTCACGCAGACCGTCGCCCATGAAGTTGAAGGCCAGGGTCACTATAATCACGGGGACGGCCGAGACCAGCAACCAGGGTGACAGGGCGACGGCCTCGACATTCTGCACCTGCTGTAGCATGACGCCCCAACTGATGGCCGGTGGGCGCAGGCCCAATCCCAGATAGCTCAACGCCGTCTCCGCCAGGATCATGGCCGGGACGGACAAAGTGGCGGCGGCGATGATGTGGCTCTGGAATGAGGGTATCATGTGGCGGAAAATGATGCGCTTGCGGCTGCAACCGGCCAAATCGGCGGCTGTTACAAAGTCCTCCTCGCGCAAGGAAAGAAAGCGGCCGCGCACCTCGCGTGCCAACCCTGTCCAGCCGCGCAAGGCGATGACAATTGTAATGGCAAAGTAGATCTGCTCGACGCTCCATTCGCGGGGAAAGGCGGCGGCCATGCCCATCCACAGCGGGATGGTGGGAATCGAACGCAGTATCTCGATGAGGCGCTGGATGATGGAGTCAATCGCGCCGCCATAGAAGCCGGAAATCCCGCCCAACAGCACGCCGAGAACGAGGCTAAGCGCCACTGCCACAAGGCCAATGGTGAGCGAAGTGCGGGTCGCGACCATCATGCGAGACCAGACATCTCGCCCCTTTTCGTCGGTGCCTAGCAGGAAGAGTGACTCCGCGGCGGGAGCGCCTTCGACGCCGATCAGATGGCGATCCGTGCGGATGAAGCCGAAGAGCTTGTATTTGTAGCCGCGTACGAAAAAGCGGACGGGCAGCTTCTGATCGGGGTCCGCGACGTAGACGCGTTTGAAGGTCTTCATATCCCGCTCGCCGGATACGGCGTAGACATGGGGTCGGAAGCTGCCATTGTCGAAGAAGCGTACGGGCTGGGGCGGCATCAGCAAGCGGAAGGCCTCGGTCGTGTTGGGATCGGTGTAGGCCAGGAAGTCGGCGGCCAGCACGACGACATAGAAGGCGACGACGACAAAGGTAGCGGCAACGGCCACGCGGTGCTTGCGGAAGCGCCACCACATCAGTTGCATCTGACCGGCAACGAAGATCCGTTCCTCGCTGTCGGAAATAGCGTGTTCTTCGGCCACAGTTCACCTGTAGTGCGAGGCACGTGCGGGTGGGTGGGAACCGGCGCCCCGGCACGCGCCACTTATTTGCGGTTATTGAACCATTCCAAAACGGATGCGCGGGTCGATCCACATCAGCAGCAGGTCAGACAAAAATGTGCCGATAACGGTCAGGGCACCGAGCATCATGACGATTGTCCCGGCCAGGAACATGTCCTGGGCGACAAGGGAGCCCAGGAGCAGCGGGCCGAGCGTGGGCAGGCCCAGCACGACGGAGACGATAACGCTGCCCGACAAGATATAGGGCAGAAGATAGCCGACGGTGCTGGCGAACGGATTGAGGGCCACGCGCACCGGATACTTGATAACGAGGCTGCGCTCCGACATGCCGGCGGCGCGGGCGGTGATCACATAAGGTTTGCGCAGTTCATCCAGTAGGTTGGCGCGCATGACGCGGATCAGTTCGGCGGTGCCGCTGAGGCCGATGATGATGGCAGGGAGCGGTAGATGGTAGAGCAGGTCCTTCACTTTACTCCAACTCCAGGGCTCCAACTGGTATTCGGGGGAGAAGAGCCCGCCGATGTCTGAGTCGAAGAGGGTGAAACCGAAATACATGAGTACAAGGGCGAGGAGGAAGCTGGGTACGCCCAGGCCTATGAATCCGATAAAAGTGAAGATGTAATCGCCAACGGAGTACTGCCGCATCGCGGAGTAGATGCCGATGGGCAGGGCAATGGCCCATGTCAATATAATCGCTCCGAGTGAGAGCACCATGGTCATGGCGAGGCGGTCGCCGATCACGTCGGTCACCGACTTGCGCCACATCATCGAGGTGCCGAAATCGCCTTGGAACATGCCGCTCATCCATTTGAGGTACTGCACGTACATCGGTCTGTCGAGCGCGTACTGGCGGCGCAGGGACTCGAAGTGCTGCTCGGAGACGTTGGACTGCGTGGCAGACAGCTGAGCCATGTAGGCGTCGACAAAGTCACCAGGCGGCAACTGGATGATGATGAATGAGAGCACCGTGACCGTCCACAGGGTGAAGATGGCGAGGACGAATCGACGGGCGACGTAGGCAAACATGCGAGACTCCGGAGGTCGGTTGCCCGCGGCCAGAGGATGTCCCCTGGCCACGGGCTCCGTCATTCAGATATGACTACTACTTGAAGTAGTAGGTGGGCGGATGGCTGGTAGCGGGCGTGCGGCAGTGCTGCGCCGGGCACTGGTTGCGCGGCACGTTGCCCAGGTTGTTGCTGGTGACAGCGATGCCTGCGCCCTGGCCGACTGTGCCGATCTGCCAGACCTCGTCGACGACGAGCGCCCAGATCTCCTGGGCGAGCTTGTTGCGTTCGTCGCCGCCGACGCCGTAGCCCTGGCGGAAGAGATCAAGCGCGTGCTCCATCTCGGGATAGGGCGGCGCCATGCCTTCCTCGCCGCCGCTGTTGTACCAGCGGGCGATTTCGGGGCCCATGTAGGCTTCAACCAGGTTTACCGGCAGAACGTGGCGCGGGTATAGCCAGAGAGCCGAGGAGCCGCCGTTGGTCCAGACTGCGAGTTGATGATTATTGGCGCGTGATTCGGTCTCGAACAGGCTGCGCTCCTGGATCTTGAGGTCGGCCCAGATGCCGATCGCCGTCCAATGGTCTTTGATCATCTCAAGCATGCCGTCCCATTCCCAGCCGATGTTGGCGGGAGCGGCAAGTTCGATGCGCAGCCGGTCGCCGGAGCCGTCGGGTCGGAGGCGCCAGCCTTCGTCATCCTTGGCCTCTAGGCCGATCGAATCGAGCAGCGCGTTGGCCTGGTTGGGGTCGAAGGTGGCCCATTTCTCAACGTACTCCTCGCCGGGTGTGGAGGGCAGACTGGCGGCGATCATGGACGAGCCGGGCACGCCGAGGCCGAGGAATATGGCCTCATTGATCTGGTCGCGCCGGATGCCCATCGACAGCGCGCGGCGGAAGTCACGGTTTTGGATCAATTTCTGGATTTCGGCGTCGCCGTCGTAGCTGTGGTTGAAGCTAACGACATTGTTGTGGAAGAAGGCGCGGCTCATGTCGATGCGGTAGTTGCCCTCCTCCATGTTTTCGAGAAAGACGGGCAGTTTCGAGATCGAAATGTGGCGGCCCTGGTGGTCGTATTCGCCGGCGATGGCGCGCAGCGCGAGCACCTCGCTGTCCTGCGCCAGCGTTACGACGATTTCGTCGATGTAGGGCAGCTGGTTGCCTTCGGTGTCAACGGCCCAGTAGTAGGGGTTGCGGACCTCGGACCAGACGGCCTCATTGACGGGCGAAACTGTCTTCCACGGCCCCATCGTCGGCACATCGGGGTTGTGTGGCAGATAGGCCATATAGCTGAACATTTCCAGCCAGCTTTGGAAGCCTTCGGCCTCGGCCTTGGCCGTCACCTCTGCCTCGGAGGAGTACGCGGGCAGGAACTGGCTCATGTAGTGCTTGGGCATGTAGCCGCCGCCGTTCCATGCGCCCTCCGTGTCCGGGCCGACGCCGACAGCATTGTGACCGGCAAGGATGTCCAGGAACAGCGGATATGGCGCGGCGAATGTCCAGCGCACCGTGAAGTCGTCGATCGCTTCCAGAAGGCCGACTTCGCCGCCGATCATCATCTCATTAGGCGGGGTGGGCCAGATCTCCTCGTTCAGCGCGACGTCCTCGTACCAGAAGAGGATGTCTTCGGCGGTGAAGGGGTGGCCGTCAGACCACTTGGCGCCGCGGCGCAGATGGAGCGTGTACTGCGTGTGGTCCTCGTTGATCTCCCAGTCTTTGATCAGGCTGGGGATGATCTTGGAGGCGTCGTAGTTCCAGGTGAGCAGACGGGACGAGGAGTTGATGCGCATCAGGTTCTCGCCGTCGGCGGGCCCGGTGAAGCCGCGTCGCCATGTGCCGCCGTATTTGCCAATCTCATGCAGCGGCTCGATGACGTAGATGTCCTCGGGATCGGGCAGCCGTTCTTCCACCGGCGGCAGCTCGCCGGCGGCCACCATTTCGGCCAGCATCGGCGCTTCACTGAACTCGGTGGGGAACATGGCCGGGTCGAGGATCACTTCCGGCCCTTCGATCGGGTAGATCTGGGGAGCTTGGGCCGGTGCTGCGGCCTCTTCCTCTGCGGCTGCCGGGGCGGCCTCCTCGGCCGGGGCTGCCTGTTCTGCCGGGGCACCGCAGGCCGAAAGCACAAGGGCTACAACCATCACGATTCCCAACAGCCACGAATATTTCGTCCGGTTCATCTTTGTCCCTCCTTTTGGGATGATGAAAGTCCTTCTGTGGGTCGATTGGATGGATTCACCTCTGGTAAATGGTCTATTTCAATGTGTTCGAGCTCCCCGCCAGGCGGCAGTGCCGGGCAAGGTACCGAACAAATCGTTAAACAGCTTCCTCCTTTTTTTCTTGACGAGGTATCTGCTGATAAAAGGCATCCCACCACTCTGATTTGGGGAGTGCCTGGTCCTGGTCGAGGATAGCCTGGAAGCGCGCCAGAACCTCTTCGTAGCGTTGCTGCATGGCCTCCATCGATTCGAACTCTGGCAGCAGCCATCTGCGTCCAATCTGGGCATGCAGTACCTCGTCAGCCCAATCAAAATCCTGAAACGTAGTCGACAACGGGTCGCCCGATTCGCGGGCGACCTTATACTCGAGTTGCTTGCCGTCCGGTTTCATCAGCCCCTGTTCGATCCCCCACAGAAGGCAGTGCCGGTCGGCGGGCTCGAGCTGGGTATTGGGAAATTCGCCAAAGCTGATTTCGTGTGGAACCGCCGCCCAGTCCAGTCCACTCAATTCGAAGGCGATCTCGCCCATCATGGCGTGGCGCGCCTCATCCCAGAGCTGGCGGGCCATGTCGCGGTAGAACTCCCAGGGCCGGTCGTCCCAGTCGTAGATGATCAGTGCCATCAGTTCAGGGACGTGCATTTCGGTCAGCCGCATGTAGAGTTGAAACCAGTTGCGCTCGGTGGCGGAGATGTCGCCGGTGGGGAGGCGCCCGCGTGAGTGCCAGACCCTGATGAAACGTTCATCTCTTTGCGGGGTCCGGACTGGGTTGAATGGTTGATTGGCTCGGGCCGGCGGCGGCTCGTTCTCGGTTGCGCGATCACGATTGGCGGCGATTCCGCCAGCGGCATCCAGGTATGCCTGAAGATGCGTAACCCAACTTTCCTCCGTTTCGGTACATTCTTTATCGATCAGGCTGCGCAGTGCGGCATCGCCCCAGGCAAGCTGCTCTTCTTCCTCAAGCAGAATGAACCTGAGCAGGCGCCGCGTAGGTTGATCGACCAGCGGGTTCGCTTCGGCAAGATGACGCTGCATGGCTGCGTTGCTGGCCGGTTTGAGCACCCGGTATACGCCGGTCAGCAGCTCAACTGTTGTGCGGGAACGGATCAGCTCCTGGAAAAAGGCATCCAGGGCCGGGTCGGGGATGCGGTCGAGGTGGAGAGGCGGCGTGCGCATCTCCTTGACCCGGTTACGCAGCCAGGTGCAGTGTTCTGCGTCCTGCCACAGGTGGAGCGCAAGGCCGCACTTCACCTCCCACTCGGGCACGGCATTCAGGTGGGCGGCCATACAGCGCGTCGTCTGGCTCTCGACAAACAGATAGCGCCGCAGCAACTGTACAGTGCGTTCAACACTGTAGCCCGGCTGGCCACCCTGCGCATAGGTGCAGAGACCGGCTATCGGCGGTGCAGTTGCGTTCATCGGCTCGCTTCTTCCTCTTCAGGCCAGGCAAACTCGTTCTCGAGAAGGGAGTCAGTTCGTCCTCACACGCTTAATCAGGCTGAGGACCAGATGCAGTTCTAGATCGTTCCCCGTCAGATCTTGACCAACTTGCGGGCCTTGTTGCCTTCGGTGCCCAGCTCGGCTACGAAAATATTTCCCTTTGAGTCGCACCAGATTCCGTGCGGCATCGACAGGCCGGTATCTTCGCCGCGGAAGCGGCCGACCAGTTCGCCGGATTCGTGGAATATCGAAACGCCGATCGGCGCGGGGCCCTTGCCGAGGGAGCCGCCCTGTTCGGCGACATAAATCAACTGGTCGGGGCTGCAGTAGACGTCGCCGGGGCCGTTGACGTCTTCCCACATGGTGATGAACTCGCCCTCGCGGTCGAAAATCTGGATGCGGCTGGACTCCCGATCGCAGATCAGAATCCGGTCCTGCGAGTCGATGCCGATTTGGTGCACGAGCGCGAACTGGCCCGGCTCGATGCCGGAGGTCCCCCAGGAGATTTCCAACTCGCCTTCGGCGGAGAAGCGGTGGACCTGGCGGTTGCCGTAGCCGTCGGCGGTGAAGATGCTGCCGTCGCTGGCGATGGCCACGCCGGCCGGCATGTTGAAGGGGGGATCCAGCGTGGTGCCGTAGGGTGTTACGGTCATCATGGCCCAGCCGCGGCGGCCCAGCTCGAGCAGCTTTTCGCCGTGCTGGGTGTGCTTGGTGACGACGTGCTCCTGGCGGTCGGTGACCCACACATAGTCATCGGCGTCGATGAAGATGCCGTGCGGCTCGGTGAACTCTCCCTCGCCCCAGGAGGTTATGAACTTCCCGGTATCGGCCTCAAAGGCGACGACGGGGTGCTTGTGGCGGCAGAAGACAAAGACGCGGTCGCGGGAATCGATGGCCACGTCGGGCACCGAACCGAGCGACCATCCTTCGGGCACTGACGGCCAGGAATCGTCCAGTTCATAGCGAAAATCGCCATATCCAACTGTCATAATCAGCAGTCCTCCGGTGTCGCGCGCGAGTGCGGCGCGCAGGGGTGAAGGTTACTCCTTGCGCCAGTGGTCGTCGGCGCTGTCGACGGGTATGAAATCGAGCAGTTCCCAAGCGTAGGGCGTGTCGTAGATCTTCCAGGTGTTGTTGGACGCGCCGTAGATGATTTCGTACTTGATGTCGGGGCGCTCGACGCAGGCGCGGAAGAAGCCCTTGGCGTCGCGGTGGCTGAACCAGCTGACGAGCGAGCGGTAGTCCTTGCCGGGAGCGTTCCAGGGCGGGAGCGTGCCGAGGCGGACGCAGATGACCTCCATGGGTCGTTCGTCGGGGCGGTCGATGTTTGCGCCCTCGGTGTAGTAGCGGCCGAGCGATTCGCCGAAGACCTTGGTTGCGCCGTAGCGGCTGTCGGGCCTGGCGTCATCGTCGCCCTTGACGAGGGGGATGGAGGTCGGGTCGAGGCCGTCGAGGCGGCCTGACACGATGGAGGCATAGGGCTCGTCGAACTCGTAGCAGCCCATGACGTGCATGGAGCTGGCGAAGATGACGCGGCGGACGCCGGCATCGTGGGCGGCGTCAAACATGCGCGCGGTGGCGATCAGATTTGGGTTGGTGAGAACGTCCCAGCCGATTTCGACCTCGTGACGGGGGTCGGCGGCGAGGTGGATGACGACGTCCATACCTTCGAAGACGGGCGGCAGCGCGTCAGGGTCGCAGAGGTCGACCTGGGAGGAGTTGGGCCAGTCGGACGGTTTGAGGTCGATGCCGTAGACATCGTGGTCGCGGCCGAGGTCGGGCGCCAGGAAAGTTCCTATGGTACCGCTGATGCCGGTTATGAGGATTCTCATTGAGGTCTCCTTGTGGGATAGCGCCAATTATAAGCGGGAGGCGCTTCTTGTCAAGCACCCGGAAAAGGGGGCAAGGCCGGAAGTGTGGTCAAAGATCCCGCTGTGGGCCGGGCGCGCCAGGCAGTGACGTGCCGCTGGCGGAGGCTGCCGCAACGGGCAGGGAGCATGGGTCAGGCCCTTGCTAGTCCTTGCGCCAGTGATCGGAAGCGTTGTCCTGGGGGACGAAACCGAGCAGGTCCCAGGCGTAAGGCGTGTCGTAGATTTTCCAGGTGTTGTTGGAGGCGCCGTAGAGAATCTCGTAGGAGATGTTTGGGCGTTCGACGCAGGCGCGGAAGAAGCCGATGGCGTCGCGATGGCTGAACCAGCTGACGAGCGAGCGGTGGTCCTGTTCCGGCCGGTCGAAGCCGGGAAGTGTGCCGAGCCGGGTGCAGATGACCTCCATGGGCCGTTCGTCGGGGCGGTCGATGTTGGCACCCTCGGTGTAGTAGCGGCCGAGCGATTCGCCGAAGATCTTGGTTGCGCCGTAGCGGCTGTCCGGCCTGCCGGGATCGTCGCCTTTGACGAGGGGGATAGAGGCGGGATCGAGGCCGTCGAGGCGGCCGGAGACGATTGAGGCGTAGGGTTCATCGAATTCGTAGCAGCCCATGGTGTGCATGGAACTGGCGAAGATGACGCGGCGCACGCCGGCGTCATGGGCGGCGTCGTACATGCGGGCGGTGGCGATGAGGTTGGGATTGGTGAGCTCTTCCCAGCCAATTTCGAGCTCGTGGCGCGGTTCGGCAGCCAGGTGGATGACGACTTCCATTCCCTCGAAGACCGGTGGCAGAGCGGCGGGGTCGCAGAGGTCGGCCTGGGTTGCATTGGGCCATTCGGAGGGTCTCAGGTCGATGCCGTGCACTTCGTGGTCCTGTCCGAGGGCGGGCGCGAGGAAGGTGCCTATGGTACCGCTGATGCCGGTGATGAGGATCTTCATTCCTGTCTCCTGGAGGGGGATGAGAGTTCTTTGGTTTGCCGGTCCTTCCAGATCGTCCGGGCTCCTCTGACGCCCTTGCGCCGGAATCAGGCCTCGGCTCTGATTTGTGGATTTTCAGATCTTGACAAACTTGCGGGCGCGGTTGCCCTCTTCGCCCAGCTCGGCGACGAAGATGTTCCCCTTGGAGTCGCACCAGATGCCGTGGGGCATGCGCAGTCCGGTTTCGGGGCCGCGGAAGCGGCAGACCAGCTCGCCCGATTCGTGGAAGATGGAGATGCCGCAGGGGAGAGGCCCCACCCCCATGGCGCTGCCCTGCTCGGCGACGTAAACGAACTGGTCGGGGCTGCAGTAGACGTCGCCCGGCCTGTGTACGTCTTCGAACATGGTGATGTAGTTCCCGTCGCGATCGAAGAGCTGAATGCGGTTGGCCTCGCGGTCGCAGATCAGAACGCGGCCCTGCGTGTCGATGCCTATGTTGTGCACCAGCGCGAACTGGCCCGGCTCGAGGCCGGAGGTCCCCCAGGAGACTTCCAACTCGCCCTCCGGGGAGAAGCGGTGGACCTGGCGGTTGCCGTAGCCGTCGGCGGCGAAAACGCTGCCGTCGTGGGCGGTGGCCACGCCGGCGGGCATGTTGAAGGGCGGGTCCAGGGAGGTGCCGTAGGGCGTCACCGTCATCATGGCCCAGCCGCGTCGGCCCAACTCGAGCAGCTTCTCGCCGTGCTGGGTGTGCTTGGTGACGACGTGCTCCTGGCGGTCGGTGACCCAGACATAGTCGTCGGCGTCGATAAAGATGCCGTGCGGTTCGGTGAATTCGTTTTCACCCCAGGAGGTGACGAATTTCCCGGTGTCGGCCTCAAAGGCGACGACGGGGTGTTTGTGGCGGCAGAAGACAAAGACGCGATCGCGCGAATCGACGGCCAGATCGGGCACCGAGCCTAGCGACCAGCCTTCGGGCAGAGTCGGCCAGGTATCGTCCAATTCGTAGCGGAAGTCGCCGTATCCGACTGTCATGATCTGTGGTCCCCCCTTGCTGTTCCGCGGTTTAAGTGAAGCCCGGTTGCCTACTCCTTGCCCCGAGGTTCTTCATCGTTGTCGGCGGGCATGATTTAAAGCAGTTACCAGGCGCAGGGCGCATCGTAGCCTTTCCACCTGTTGTTGGAGGCGCCGTTGTTGGTCTCACAACTGATTTCAGGCCGCTCGACGCAGGTGAACCCAAGCTATCCGGCGGCCACCGCGTCGGGCCAGCGCAGGCGCTCGTCTGGCGTCCGATTCTGCTGCATGGGCTCGACGGCGCCGCGATAGTCGGGGATGAGGGGCTCGATCTTGGCGAGCGCATCCTGCGGCCAGTTGGCGTGCTGGTCGTGCATGCGGTAGTGGATCCAGCTCTGCGTCGGTTCCAGAAGGTCGGAGTAGAAGGGGTGAAACC
>DAOUHY010000164.1:0-2480 GCA_034428435.1 Caldilineaceae bacterium
GAAGGGACTTCCATCCGACCATTTCAGACCCTCACGCAGGTGGAATGTGTAGTTCAGAAGATCGTCGCTGACCTCCCAACTCTCGGCCAATTCGGCAACTATGTTGTAATGGACGTCTGCCCGTACCAGGCCATTGAAGTTCACTTCATGGTATCGAAGGTCAACCACCGTGCCCATCGTATGCGGGTCCAGCGCCTTGAACGGCTCGGCCTGGGCCAGGGTCAGGACCTGGCGGGCCGCAGGCTCCTCCTGGGCCTCCTGTGCATCTGGCGACTCCTCTTCGGCTGCCGGTACTGCCGGGGCACAGGCCGAAGCTAAGACCGCCAGGCCAAGCCCTCCTGCCCCCTGGATGAACCGTCGCCGCGAAATACTTGCTGTCTGTCGCATGATGATCCTCCCATTGTTGTGGTTACATCTGAATCCGATTCCATCAAGACGGACTCTGCAAACGGATAGCAGGCGTCACGCAGGCTCATGCAAAATTTACTGAATCGTGGACTCAACAGGGAAACCAACTGGAAATCTAATGTAGATACCTTATCAGGTCAGGTCAGTAGCAGTTTGCTGGCCACTCTGTCCCAGATGGATGGTAAGTGTCTGACCGCTTCAACTGTTCTGCACCGTATGCGGGGGAGAGGCCCGCGAACCCACGTGGATGTCCAATAGTCTGGGAAGTACCCTTCACTGCCATTCAGGATTCACGAACTCCGAACCGCTCCAGCGCATCCTCATCCAGTTCTACACCCAGACCCGGCTCCTGCGGGACCTTGAAGCAACCGTCCTCGAATTCCAAGGGCCGGACAATCAGGTCATCCACGCGTAACCTTTCTCCCACTATGTCGCTGGACAGCGTTGTCGCCTTCGTCGCTGCACAGGCATGCACATAGCACGCTTCCGAGATGCCCAAGCCGGCTCCCGATCCGTGCCAGGCAGGCATGCCGGCCGCCTCGGCGATCGCCGTACCCCGCTTGAACTCGTTCATGCTACCGCCCACGTTCAGGTAGTCACACGCCTCGCGCTTGACGACGTTAACCTCTTCTTCAAGAGTGCGCAGATGTATTGCCAGGGGAATGTCCAGCTTTTCCCTTAGCAAAACGTACCAGTCCAGATTACTGCGGGAGACGGGGTCCTCCAGACATTCGATGTTATCGTGATACGGCTCAAGGCCGCGCGCGAGGTCCATTACATGTACCGGATGTCGAAGGTGCTGCATCGCGTCGATGGTCACTTTGACAGCTGTGCCAACTGCCTGGTTGATGGCAGCTATGCGCTCCACCACGGGATCGCCCACCTCCGCTTTCATCTTGAGCACACTTATACCCAGTTCCGCGGCCAGCCGGGCCCGCTTCGCCGCATCCTCAGGCCACATCTGCCCACTGCAAAGCGCCCCCCGCACGCGGTCACGATAGGCGCCGCCGAGCAGTTGGTAGACCGGTAGTTCCAGCGCTTTGCCCACCAGATCGTACAGGGCCATTTCATAGGCTTCATAGGCCCCGATCTCCGGGCTCCAATGGTCGCCGATGGGCAATTGCTGCCAGTTCATCTCAAATGGATTCCGCCCGCAAAACAGCGGCGCATACCGGCGAATTGCGCCCTCTGGCAGGCCCTTGGGCGCCTCGCCCAGCCCACTCAGACCACTGTCGGTCGTCATCCGCAGCAGCACGATGGGGAAATCCCACCAGGCGCCGCCCAGACCGTCGATATCGGCACTGTGCCAGCTGACAGGGTGCAGGGGTACCCGCACGCGGAAGGTTTCAATCTTGGTAATTTTCATCTGGAGCGCCCCTGATGCTGTCGCCTGCCGCTTGAGCTTCGACCCTCAGCCACTGCCAACCTCATTCAACTTGCACTTTTGTGAATCCCACAAGTCCATTCAAGGTCATGACCCGGTGACTGAGGACCTCATGTAACGCAATCGAAGATTCAAGACGCACGAGGTTTAGCAGTGATAAGGCGTGGAAAGCCAATTGCAAAAACGTCATCCAGAAACATTTTGTACAACTTGTGCGCTCATTATAGGGCCTGTGGTAGTGCTGATGTCAAGTCGATAAAATGGATCAGATAGTCGGATTCGTCCCAGGATGGGGTGGCGTTGCCAGTGTGCGCTGTGGTATCGGCGCCTCCCTGGCAAAGAAAACGCCGGCCCTCGCATAAGGGCCGGCGTATCTTTCATGATTCCTGCAAGCATGTCAGGCGGCTACCAGGCCTCCTGTGCGCATGATCGGTTCAGCAGCACCGATGCGCTCGTCGCGGAACTGCTTGGTATAGAGGTCGTAGTAATGGCCCCGCTGGCGAATCAGCTGGGCGTGGGTGCCCTGTTCGGCGATGCGGCCGTCCTCGATCACCAGGATCCGGTCCGCCTTGCGGATGGTCGAGAGGCGGTGGGCGATGACGAAGCTGGTGCGGTCGGCCAGGATGGCGTCCATGGCGTCCTGGACCAGTGCTTCGGTCAGGGTGTCGACGGAACTGGTGGCCTCGTC
>DAOUHY010000165.1:0-5002 GCA_034428435.1 Caldilineaceae bacterium
CTAAACTCCCCTTGACTTCGTTCCTGGCTCCGCTTACGACCCATTGCCTTTCTTCCCTTTCTCTATCCCCTCTAGCTCACCACCTCCCTTTCAGTATAGCTCACCCCCAATCTGGGATGCACCCAAAACCACCTGGCGTGACGTAGCAATTGACCAATTTCGGGAAAAATATACCATAAAGGAGACATTTGACCTGCCTTCTGCGTGGATTGGCGCTGAGTCAACATGCCAATCGCAACCACCCGCTTCGTGACCCGCACAGCACCGAATACCAGGCCCACGCACGAACTGCGTCGGAGTGCCTCTCCCCCCACGAGCCCGGCGTCAAAGTTCGACGCCGCCGCCAGCCCCTGCCAACCAACCGTCATCCCTCCTTGGCCTCAGGGCCGCCGGGCTCCTCCGTACCCGGGCCCGGCTTCTCCTCATTCAAGCCCGCAATCGCGTCCCGGAGCTGCGTCCACGCCCGTTTCAACAGCGGAACCGCAGTCGCCTCCGTGCTCTGATGGGCAAATTCAATCCTCACAAAGCCGTCTGTCAGACGCGCCGCAGCTTCCGCGTCTTCACTCTCGACCTGGGTCCCCAACCGCGCCTGAAAGCTGTACGGCGTCTCCCCCGGCCGCCGCCGCACACCGTGCTCCGCAGCGCTCTCCAGCGTCGAAACATAGAAATAGCGGACCTGCTCATCCGGCGGCAACCGGCCCAGCATCAACTCGTCCAGCCAGCGGCGCACACGCGAGCGGCCCGACTTTTCCTTCACATCCTCATCCGGCGCCAACCTCCTCGAGCGCCACTCGTTGAAAGCGTCCCCAATCTGCTTCCAACCCTGCAGAAACTGCCGCAGCCAGGCCAATATCAACTGAAAATTAACGCCCCGACCCTGAAGATAGATATACGTCGCATAGCCGAGCAGCAGCACGATGATAATCCAGAATACCGTGCCGCCCAGCCACGGCGGCGCCTCCGCCGGTTGCACCTGCTCCATCTGCGGGGCAGTGAACTCCGGTTGCTCGCGCGCCGGCTCCTCGACTATCTCGTCGTCGCCTCCGAAGAGCATGGCAATCAGGCCTATGATCAGACCCATCAGCAGGTAGATCGCTCCCGATATGGCCCGCATTACCAGCCCCATCAGCTGCGCCAGCCGGAACGTCCCGCCCAACGGCATCAGAAAGGCCGCCGCCGCCACCACCAGCAGCAGACCGAACGCATAGAACGGCCAGTTGCGCACGATCGTGGCTTCACTGGGCAACTTTGCCAGCTGCCACCGCGCCCGCAATGCCGCCAGATGCCCGAACGTCAGCAGCAGCAAGCCCAGCACGAAATAGACGATCGCCGCGCTGATAACGCCCCCGGCTATATCCTGCCGTACCAGCGCAAAAAATCCGTTTGAGCCCATCCCCACCTGGCTGGCCGCCGTCAGCACGATCAGCAACATTCCACCAATCGCCCAGCGCTCGCTGAACCGCCGCACCAACGCCCCTCGGTCGCTCTGTATGCGATGATCGTCGCCGCTGACCGGTCTCGACGCCGCCTCCAGATCGGCAAGTTCGTCCGCCTGCAGGCCCATCGCCAGAAAATCGTTCGTCACCAGCACCGCCATCCCCCAGGCGATCAGGATAAACAGAGCGTTGATGATGAACACCAGCGTCAGGAAAACCCCGAACGGCTGCAGCACCATCGCCGCCGGCGCCGGCCATCCCTCCACCGTCGCCCACAGCGCGATGCGCGCCGTGAACAGGATCAGCCCCAGCTCCGATAGGCGAAAGCTCATCGTACGCCGCTGCCGGTGCTCAGGACGCACCAGCATCGTCGTCGTATAACCCCCCACCAGCGCCGCCCCAACCGACGTGATCCGCAGGACATTCAAATAGGATTCCGGCAGCCCCGGCCCGATATGCCGCACAAACGACGTCAACGCCACCACCAGGCAGCCCACCAGCGCCGCGATCACCGCCGGACGCAGCAAAGAGTCCTGCCACGCATGGTCGAAAGCAGCCTGATATCGTCCCCCGTCTGTCTCAGCCATCTACCCTCAATCCCGTCCCCATTCAACCCACTGACCACTGACCACTAATTCTGCAGTTTCAGCAGATCCGACTCCCAGATCGTCTGATGCGAAGTAATGCCCAGCGCCTCCGCCTGCTCCTGTATGCGCTTGAACTGCGGCTGCAACGTGCACACCAGCGCATACACATTCAGTCCCCGCCGATACATGCCGTGCAGTACCCACACCAATTCCTCGGTCAGCCGCGGCGTCACCACCACCAGCGTGGAACCCCAGCTCAGATGCGCCACCCGCCGCGGCAGCCACGTCGGCAGCGCAATCGGTGAGCGCCATGCCTCCTCTTCCGCGCTCCCGTCCGTCGCACCCCTGGGCGCCCTGCCGTTCCGGTTCGTTGACTCTCCTTCAGCCTTGCGCATGTCCCGCATCTGAATGCGGGCCAGGATCTCAAGGATCCCCATCAAATGGCCGCGCCCGTTCCGCGAGGGGACCTCCAACACCTCCGCGCCCGTGCGCGGATCCTCCCCGTTGCTGAGAAAACCTACCTCCTGCCTCTGCTCCGCCACGTGACTTGCCACCGACGCCGCCAGCACGACCGCCCACTCGCTCCCGCTGTACTCCTCCCGGTAGGGGAAGGCGCTTCGGTCCAGGTCGAGTACCACCGTCGTACTCAGCGCCATCGAAGGCTGGAACTTCTTCACCAGCAGCGTGCCCTCGTGCGCACTCGCCCGCCAGTGAATGTTTCGCATGCTGTCGCCGCTCTCGTACGGGCGCACGCCCGCCATACGCGTCGGATCCTGGTATAGCCGGTGCGGGCTGCGCATATCGCCGAATGGCAGCAGGCTTGGCAGACCCAAGTCCGCCAGCGAGTAGACTTTGGGGTAAACGGTAAGCAGGTGCGCCGTAGTCTCTTGCCACGAGGATTCCGCAAATCCGAACAGATCGCCGGTCTGCAGATTGAGCGGGCCGACCTCATAGTAGCCGCGTCGGTGGCAGTGCAATTCAAACTGGCGCTTGGTCAGCGACCTGCCGCCCACGCTGATCACCGTGCTGTACTGCTCGATCGCTCTCAGGTCTATCGGGACATTCTCTTGCAGACGCAGCCAGGGGATCGGCAGGCGGCTTCGATTCATAAAGTTGATATCGCTGTGGATTCTCTCGCCGGCAAATGCTCTGGCCGGAACCCGCCGCGATACGTGCAAGTTGCGCAAACTGCGCCGCGTCCACCAGTGACTGATCAGCCACACGCCGCCCACCACGTAGAAGACGTAGTAGATCCAGTCCATTCGCAGGAAAACCGCGAATGCAAACAGAAAGAGAAGCAAAAAGAAGAGGTCGAACAACTGTCTATCCCTGTCCCTCGGTCGCGGGGACCACCGCCCACTCCTCCGTCTCGTCGCCCAAATTGAGCGCAGTCTGTTCCAGCAGCTCGGTGATGATCTGATCGGCCGTGCGCCCGCGCAACGCCGCGTCCGAGCGCACGATGCAGCGGTGCGGCAAGGCCAGCGGCGCCAGCGCCTGCACGTCGTCCGGCAGCGCGTAATCGCGGCCCCGCAACGCAGCCCTCGCCTGCGCCCCCCGGTAGAGCGCCAGCGACCCGCGCGGGCTCGCCCCCAGCGCCAGGTCCGAATGGCTGCGCGTCGCCTGTACCAGCCCCACAATATAGTCGCGAATGCTTTCCGCCACCGTCACGTCCCATATCTGTTCCGCCAGCTCCGGCAGCCTGTGCCCGTCCACCACCGCCTCCAGCGTCTCGATCGGATGCCGGTGCCCCAGACTGACCAGCATCTCCCCCTCTTCCTCACCCGACAGGTAGCCCAGGTTCAGTTTGAAGAGAAACCGGTCCAGTTGCGCTTCCGGTAACGGGAATGTTCCCTCGTATTCCACCGGGTTCTGCGTCGCAATCACCATGAACGGCCTCGGCAGCGGGCGCGTCAGCCCGTCCGCCGTAATCTGCCGCTCACCCATACACTCCAGCAGCGCCGCCTGCGTCCGCGGCGTCGCCCGGTTGATCTCGTCCGCCAGCAGAACGTGCGTAAACGCAGGGCCCGCAATGAACTGAAACTGGCGTGTCTCCTGGTTGAAAATACTCGTTCCCGTAATGTCGCTGGGAAGCAGGTCCGGCGTGCACTGCAGCCGGCGGAAATCCACCCCCAGGCTCACCGAAAGCGCCCGCGCCATCATCGTCTTGCCCACGCCGGGCACATCCTCAAGCAATACGTGGCCTTCGCATAGCAACGCGATCAGCAGGTGCTCGATCACCTCCGCCTTGCCAACGATCACATCGCCGACATTGTTCAATACGCCACGCGAAAAATCCTGTGCGGTCTCCATGCAGCCTCTCTATCTGTGGTTCGGGCCGGGTCTCATCATCGCGACAGTCCGCCGCACCATGCCCTGCCAAACAGGCGCAGAACACGCACATACGCGCATGCAATCGGCGCGCCGGTAGACTTGTGATGGGCATACAATTTCCGCCGATTGTACATCACTCCACTCAAATCGGCGAACCTGCCCCACCTGAACGATACCGTTTAGAACGAGGGTAGCCCATCGTGTTCCTTAAGTAACGACCAACTCAAGTCCAGTCCTCACATCCAACTCCAACTCTTAGTCCAATCACTGACCACTGACCACTGACCACTGCAGTTCTGGGCGGTCGGGCCTATTCGGCCCTCCCTTGTGCGGGGGCTCCGCCCCCGCAACGCCCCCTCTCCTACAACCCCCGCCGCATCGAGTGTGAACGCAAAATGACCTTGTCCACCCGCTGCAACCGTGCTTCGCCCCATCCCCCAACCCGCTCCCGTAGGGCCAACCCTCGCGCCTGCCCTCACACTCCCATACGCGGCGTCTCCCCCGTCCCCACCCAGATCTCCGGTCGGGCCAACCCTCGCACCTGCCCTCACACTCCCATACGCGGCGCCTCCCCCGTCCCCACCCAGATCTCCGGTCGGGCCAACCCTCGCACCTCCCCTCACACTCCCATACCCGGCGCGCCCTCCG
>DAOUHY010000166.1:0-3102 GCA_034428435.1 Caldilineaceae bacterium
AGCAGTCGAGGCCTATCTCGATGCCCTCGACAACTTCATCTTCACGCCGCAGCTCCCCGGCGTCCTCGAATGGTTCGGCGAGATCAAGATCCTCTGGGGCGACGTGCTGCGCTGCGAGGTAAGCGTCGAGGAACAGGTCGCCATCGTCGACCAGAAGACCGACGAAATCCTGGCCGCACACGCCTGATACCTTCCGCACAACAGTGGATAGTGGCTCGCAATAACGCGCGCCACTATCCACTGCTCACTATTCACCACTCTCTATCCTCCTGGATCGCCAATGCAGACCCCCAGGACAGTTGCGCCGAATATCAATTGGGCCAGGCTGAGGCCGCACATCGTCGGCTGGGCCTTCATCTCCCCCTGGCTGGTCAGCTTCAGCTTCCTGATGGTCTACCCCTTCATCGCCTCCTTCGTCCTCAGCTTTACCCGCTACCAGCTGATCGGCGAGGCGCAGTTCATCGGCTTTGAAAACATCCAGCGCATGCTCTTCGAGGACGAAAGGGTCGCCGACGCCCTGCGCGTCACCTTTACCTATGTCCTCCTCACTGTCCCCGCGGGCACGGCCATCAGCGTCCTCGTCGCCATCCTGCTCAATCAGAGCGTGCGCGGCATCCCCTTCTTTCGCACCTCCTTCTACATGCCCAGCGTCATCGGCGGTGTCGGCCTCGCGCTGTTGTGGACGACCATCCTCGCCAAGAACGGGCCTATCAACGCCGCGCTCGGCTTGGTTGGGATCGAGGGACCGAACTGGCTCTTTGAAACCGCCTGGGCGCTGCCCTCCCTGGCGCTCAAAGCCATCGCAACCGCCGGCGCCGCCATGCTCATCATCCTCGCCGCCCTGCAAGGCGTGCCCCAGCATCTCTATGAGGCCGTCGAGCTCGACGGCGGCGGCGAATGGGCCAAGTTCTGGCACGTAACCCTGCCCCAGATCTCGCCCGCTATCTTCTACAACGTCATCGTTACCACGATCGGCGTCATGCAATCATTTGTCGAGGCCTTCATCATGACCAATGGCGGCCCCGGTACCGCCACCCTCTTCTACGGCCTCTATCTCTATCGCCAGGCCTTCGAGTTTTACCGCATGGGCTACGCCTCCGCCCTCGCTTGGATGATGTTCCTCATCATCCTCGCCCTGACCATCGTCAACTTCCGCGTAGCCCGCTACTGGGTCTACTACGAGGGTGAGGAGTAGCCGCGCCGTGTCCGTTCTGACCGCTTCCTGGACAAAGAGCAAGACCACCCAGCGCCGCCTGCGCGAACTGCTCGCCTACACCTTGTTGGCCGTCGGTTTTGTCTGGTTCATCTTCCCGCTCTTCTGGGTGATTATGAGCTCGCTCAAAACCTTTGAAGACTTCAATCAGATCCCGCTGCGCATCTTCCCTTCCGAACTCTACCTGGGAAACTACCCCAGCGCCTGGAACAGCGTCCCCTTTGGCCGCTACTTCATCAACACCGCCATCATCGTCTCACTCTCCGTCGTCGGCGAACTGATCAGCGCCTCCATCGTCGGCTTCGGTTTCTCCCGCCTCAAGTTCTGGGGCCGCAATTTCCTTTTCATGGTCCTCCTCAGCACCATGATGCTCCCCTTCTGGGTCGTCATCATTCCTCGCTTCCTGCTCTATAGAGATATCGGCTGGGTCGGCACCTGGCTGCCCCTCATCGTGCCCAGCTACTTCGCCAACCCTGTCTACGTCTTTCTCATGCGCCAGTTCTTCATGACCCTGCCGTCGGAACTGGACGACGCCGCCAAAATCGACGGCTGCAACGAGTTGGGCATCTTCTGGCGCATCCTCCTGCCGCTGACCAAGCCGGTACTGGCCACCATCGCCATCTTTTCCTTCATCAACGTATGGACCGACTTCGTCAAACAGGTCATCTACCTCAGCCAGGACAGCACCTACACCGTCGCCATCGGCCTCGCCTTCCTGCGCTGGCAGATCGCCCAGGGCGATCCCGTGCCCGGACTGCTGATGGCCGCTACCGTCTTCACATCGCTGCCCATGATCGCGATCTTCTTTATCGGCCAGAAATATATGGTGCGCGGCATCGCGCTCACAGGACGCACCGGCACATGATCGACAACAGATACCTGCTGCTGGACACTTCACTATGGGCTCAAGCCCATCATCTGTTGGTGACCCCCGGGCAAGCGCGCAAAGCGGGCGAGAATCCCTTATTCGGCGAAGACCTGCCCTGGGAGGTCCGCCACGACAACCTTTACCCCAACGTCATCTTCGACCCGACGGACAACCTCTACAAATGCTGGTACAACCCCTTCATCATCGACGTGGCCACATCCGATACCCCGCCCGCACAACGGGAACGCGGCGCCTACCGCGCTGCCCTTGACCGCGCCAGAGCCGCCGAACACGTCAGGAAGCACCGCGAGATGGGCGTCTGTTACGCCGTCTCCACCGACGGCATCCGCTGGGACAGGCCCGAGCTCGAACTGATCGAGTTCAACGGCTCCACCCGCAACAACCTCGTCATGCGCGACGTGCACGGCGTCGGCGTCACCCTCGACCCCCATGATCCCGAACCGGCCGGCAGGTTCAAGGCCTTCATGGAGGGCGGCACAGCCAGTTCGCCCGACGGCCTGCACTGGTCCCCCATCCGGCCCTGCCCCGAGATCGACGCCCGCTGGGATACCCACAACAATCTCTTCTGGGACGAACGCCACGCCCGCTATGTCGGCATAACCCGCCTCTTCGACGGACGCCAGCGCACCGTCGGCCGCACCGAAAGCGAGGATTTCAAGACCTGGACGCGCGCGGTCGAGGTCCTCCGCGCCCTGCCCGACGAGCCGGACCGCCAGACCTACGCCCTGATCGCCTTTCCCCACGCCCAACTCTATCTCGGCCTGCTGATGATGTTCGATACCGCGACCGACCTTGTCGACTGCGAACTGGCCTGGAGCCGCGACACCGTGCGTTGGGAGCGCATCTCACCGGGGACGCCCCTCATCGAACGCGGCGCGGAGGGCAGCTTCGACTGGGGCTGCGTCTACGCGGCGGCCTACCCGTTCCTCAAGGACGGGCGCCTGCAGCTCTATTACGGCGGCAGCGACGGCCCCCACACCGACTGGCGCTCCGCCTATCT
>DAOUHY010000167.1:0-20420 GCA_034428435.1 Caldilineaceae bacterium
GGGGGCGTTGCGGGGGCGGAGCCCCCGCACAAGGGAGGGCCGAATAGGCCCGACCGCCCAAACTGCAGTGGTCAGTGGTTAGTGGTCAGAGGTCAGAGGGGGTGCTTATTCTGGTGGGAACTGGAATGGGAATTGAGTGTGGTTTGGGCGCCTTCTGAGGCATAAGAGAGTTCGCCCCTATATTGGGATGCACCCGAATAGACACGGTGGATTGGTGCAGGGCAGACTTCACCTGTAGGGTTCAAGGTTCAGACGATTTGGGCGGAACAAAGCCCTGTCCACCTTCCAAAGGGTCGAACCAGGCGAGCTGATCGCCAAATGCGACGACATCGCCGAACACGAGCACTGCCGGAGCGTGAATCTCGGCAGTTTCCATCGCTCGGGCCAGTCCGGCCACTGTTGAGCGAGCCACTTTCTGATGTATAGTCGATGCACTTGCGATTGCGGCGGCCGGGGATTCGGGATCGCGGCCGTGCTCGACCAGAGCCTCACAGATTTTCTCTGCGGAACGAACAGCCATCAAGACTACAAGGGTGGGCACTCTGGCCATCAGCGACCAGTCGACATGTGACCCCTCTTTTGTGGGATCCTCGTAGCCGGCAACAACCGTAAAGGCGCTCGCCTGACCGCGATGAGTGACCGGGATGCCGGCGTAGGCGGGCGCGGCGATTGCGGAGCTTATGCCGGGCACAACTTCGTAGTCAAGTCCGGCTGCAGCAAGCGCCAGGCACTCCTCGCCTCCGCGGCCAAAGACAAAGCCGTCGCCCCCTTTCAGACGCACGACCTGGAAGCCTGCGTGGACGCGCGCCACCAGCAAGGCGTTGATGGCATCCTGGGTCATCGCCCGGGGCGCATAGCCCTGCTTGCCGACGAAGATACTCTCGGCTTGGGGACGGACTTCATGCAAGAGCTCCTGGGCGATCAGCCTGTCGTAGATAACGACGTCGGCGGCACGCAGCAGAGCGAGGCCGCGCACGCTGATCAGGTCGGCACGTCCGGGCCCCGCGCCAACAATGTAGGCCTTGCCCTTCATGGGGTGTGCACCTTCCTGAAAGAAGGGTAGGGAACGACGAGTTCAGGGTTCGCCAGCGGCAGTGGCTTCATGGCTCTTGTTCCAGAAGTGCGGCGATGCGGTCACGGGTTGAGGTGGCCTTGCGGGGCTGTGCTGAATAGGTGCTGACGGAGACGATCAGGTCGTCGTGACGAGTGACTGCAGGCGAGTGAAAGTTGCCTTCATCCGGTGCGTCGGCCACGTTAACCAGAAGCTTTTTCCTGTGCGCGGCCTGCGCGATTTCGCGGTTGACGTTGCGGACGTTGGTGGCGGCAAACACGAGGGCGGCGTTCTCCAGGTCACCGTCTCTGTAGCTGCGACGGGTCCACTCGACCTTGCCTGCTTCGGCCCAGGCGGCAATCTGCCCTGTTGCTGACGGACTGACAAGGCGCACGGGCAGTTCAGCGGCCAGCAGTCCTCGCACTTTGCGCTCGCCCACGATACCGCCGCCGACGACCACGGCAATTCGTCCAGAAAGGTTGGTCACGGTCAGAGGGTATCGCACCACTTTGGCTCTCCTTTGCTCAGGCATTTGAAGGCGGGCGCCGGCTGGGGGAACCGGCCAGGATCGCGTCCACGACTCGCACGGCCTGCACGTTTTCGCGGACATCGTGGACGCGCACAATCTGTGCGCCGCGCTCTACGGCCAAAGCGTTGGCTGCAATTGTGGCCGGGAGCCTGTCATCCACCGGGGCGCCGCCTGCCATTTTGCCCAAGAAGCCCTTGCGAGAACAGCCAAAAAGGAGTGGGTAGCCCAGTTCCAGAAACTCATCGAGGCGGGAGATGAGGGAGGCGTGCTGGGCAGGCGTTTTGCCGAATCCGATACCGGGATCAATGATGCGGTGCCAGCGGGGAACGCCGTCGAGGCGGGCCCGTTCAAGAGCCGCGGATAGTTCATTACGTACACCGGCCACGATGTCGCTCGACGGTTCGAAAGGGGAGGGCGGGTCGCTTGGCGCGTCTGCGGTCGAAGGGCCGGTGCGGAGGGGCGCACGATTGTCCATCAAAACAAGTGGCACACGGCTGCGAGCGGCCAGGGCGCCCATCGAGACAGAAGCGCGAGGACTGAGAGGAGAGGGTTGAGATGGATCCTCTCTTTCGCGGCCGGCCAATTGGGCCGATCGCGATCCTGAGACGTCGTTCAGCCAGCTGGCCCCAGCATCAAGAGCCGCCTCGGCGACTTCTGCACGAAAAGTATCGATCGAAAGGGGCACGTCTACGGTGTGGCGCAGGGCGCTGATCACCGGAACTACCCGATTGATCTCCTCCTCGACGGGTAGGTAGTCGTGGCCGGGGCGAGTTGAGTAGCCGCCCACGTCGAGGATGTCGGCACCGGCGGCAACAAACCGGCTCGCCTGCGCAAGGGCCGCCGCGATCGGGTCAGGCTCTTGGGCAAGTCCGTCGCCGGAGAAGGAGTCCGGCGTGATGTTGAGTATGCCCATTACCTTTGTACCCTGCCCCCATTGCCACAGTTTTTCGCCTACTGGCATCACCCGGGGCGGTACCGGCATCTGCAGGCGCTGCCAGAGCTCCGACACCGTAAGGTGCAGGCGGGGATGGCGCAGTTGCCGGTCCAAGTCCAATAGAGGAGCCAGCACAAAGTCCCGTTCGGGAATGCCGATGTGGGGGATGGTCAGATCGGGAGTATCGACGAGAGCATCGTCGAAGAAAAGAATATCGAGATCGATGACGCGGGGACCGTAGCGAATCGATTTCATCCTTCCGAGGGCGACTTCGGTCTGCTTGACGGCGCGCAGCAGTTCTGACGGCGTAAGGCGTGTAGAGGCTTTGCAGACTGCGTTGAGGAAGAGGGGCTGATCGGTGACCAGGATCGGATCTGTTTCGTAGAGTTGGGACGTCTCCACTATGGTCAGATACGACGACATGGCATCCAGGGCAGCGTGGAGATGGCCGGCCCGGTTTCCAAGGTTGCTGCCCAGGGCAATGAAAGCTGTGTGGGGCATAGATAACGCGGTGACGCGAGTTGTGTGCCAAAGTCTGTTGAACCGGGCCACCGTCAGACGGGCGGCGTCCGGCCACCTTTCACGGCCCTGGCAGTCATGATTCGCAGGTAAGGAACTGGTGGGGCCTCAGGCCGAATTATATACTCTTTGACGCGCGAAAGCAGCATTGATTTCGGGTGGATGCCCTTTCTGAACAGTTCAGGTATAATCGTTATGGGTGCCATTGCTTGTTTGCAGAGGAGTATTGTGACCCTTTTCTGGCCAGAAACGGGGCTTTGTATTGCACTCTCCACCCGTCGCAGCTCGACAATCCACGCGAATGAAGCCTGTGAAAGAAAGGTGACATGGACAAATTGAATGTCGACTATCCGCTTACCGATGAACAGATTTCGGCTTACCGTCGCGACGGTTTTGTGAAGCTGCATAATGTTCTGTCGGCGGAGGTGTTGGAAGTATATGGCGCGGAGTTTACGCGCCTCGTGAAGGCCCTTAACCGGCAGACCCTGGCGCTTGAGGAACGGAACACATACGGGAAGGCCTTTCTACAGATTCCAAATCTGTGGGAACACAGCGAGATGGTGAAGAGTTTTGTGCTCTGCCGACGATTGGGCAAGATCGCGGCCGAACTGATGGGCGTTGACGGCGTGCGCATGTACCACGATCAGGCACTTTACAAGGAGCCTGGGGGGGGATTTACGCCCTGGCACGTCGACCAGTTTTACTGGCCGCTGTCAAACGACAATTCGGTTACGGCCTGGATTCCCTTGCAGGAGGTCCCTTTGGAGATGGGGCCTCTTTCGTTCTGCGTGGGGAGCCACAAGCTGTTGAAAAATCGGAATCTATCGATCAGCGACGAGAGTGAACGGCGGATCGGCCGCACCTTGCACGACTATCCGAAGAGTATTGAGCCGTTTGACTTGGGGGAGGTCAGTTTTCACTCCGGTTGGACATTTCACCGGGCGGGGCCTAACGAAAGCGACAGGATGCGGGCGGTGATGACCATCATCTATATGGAGGACGGGATGCGGGTTGCGCCGCCGAAGAACGAAAGTCAGCAGAGAGATTGGGACCGCTGGCTGCCCGGGGCGAAAATTGGCGAACCTATCGACACGCCGCTAAATCCCGTCATTTATTCTGCCCGCGAATGAAGTCGCCGCCGCGCCAACCGTACGGGGCGAAGACGTTGTGCAGTTCAGGGCAATTGGAGATTGGAAGCGGCACGTGCTCAAAGTCCGGTGGAATGCTGAAACTCTCAGGAGCTGGTCTGAATGAAAGGCGTAGCTAAACTGAGGCGTGGGGCAGGTCAAGTCGGTCTGCTGGACGCGCCCGAGCCGAGCGCAATCCCGGGCCATGTCGTAATCGAAGTGACGGCTGCCGGGCTTTGCGGGACTGACGTACATATCTATCACGACGAGTACCCGAGTCGGCCACCGGTGATCCTCGGCCACGAAGTCGCGGGAAAGATCGTTGATGTTGGCAGCGGCGACTCCCGATTGCGAACTGGGAGTTCGGTGACCAGCGAACCCAACTTCTCGCTGTGCGGAACATGCCCTTTTTGCCGTGCGGGGATGCCGTATCATTGCCCGAAGCGCGCGTCGATTGGAAGCGGTGTAAACGGAGCGTTTGCGCGCTACGTACTTGTGAAGGAACGATCGGTGCACGTGTTGCCTGACGGTGTGGACGAATGGTCAGGGGCATTGACCGAGCCACTGGCCTGCTGCGTTCATGCGCTGGAAAACTCGAGGGTTGAGCCAGGGGACCTGGCGGTGATCACAGGGCCGGGCGCCATCGGTCTGATGATGCTGCAGGTGGTGAAGGCGGCCGGTGCGCGGGCGGTCGTGATTGGTACGGAAACCGACGAAGCGCGGCTGGAACTGGCGCGGCAGCTTGGGGCGGACGAGACCTTGATAGCGGGCAAAGACGACCTTCACGAGCTGGTGATGGAACGCACGGATGGTCTCGGCGCGGATATCGCGTTTGAGTGCTCGGGCGCAGGGCCCGGCGCGCAGACGGCCCTTGATCTGGTGCGGCACAGAGGGCGCTATGTACAGGTGGGGCTTTTCGGCAAGCCGGTGTTGTGGGACCTTGAGCAGGTCTGTGTGAAGGAGGTACAGGTACAGGGCACCTTCGCCACGGTAGCAAGTTCGTGGCGTAAAGCACTGGCCCTGATGCAGTCCGGCCAGCTTCGGACGGCACCATTGATCAGCCACCGACTTCCGCTGGAGGCTTGGCAACAGGCCTTTGACCTGTTCGAGGGCCGTGAAGGTGTGAAGATCGTATTTTCGCCGGAGTAGGAGCTCCTGGGGGCGGCAACGGACGCTTAGCGGTCGCCGCGGGGATGCCGGCGTTCTATTGCTCACGCGGGCGTTGAATACGTTCCATACTGCGCTCATCGATCGAAACTGTATCCCATTCCAATACTTTTTGCATGACTGAGGCCGTACGCTCCACATTTCCGGCGGGCCGACGCTGTCCCAATTGCGGTTCACGGGTCGCTCAAAACGCTGAAACCTGTTACTTCTGCGGTCATGAACTGACCGGAACTCCCAGGACAAGGCCGGCGCGCCTGAACATACGCGATGCAGTGCTGGCGCTCACGCTGCTGGCGATCGTGATTGGCTGGTGGCAGTTCGGCAGTCTGGGCGACAATTTCCAGCGGACGAACGGAACGCAGACTGAAAGCAGCCCGACCTCGCTGGAATCTGCGGATGCCCTGCCGACGACCGACCCGGACGGTCAACAGCCCGACACCGCCGTGGGCCGCCACACAGTGCAGTCGGGAGAGACCTTGCTGGGCATCGCCGGCCGGTACGGGGTTACGGTGGAAGAGATTCAGGCTGCCAACGACCTAAGCGGTACGCTGATCCGAACCGGCGACGTACTGCTCATTCCGGTCGCGGCCTCGATTACCGAGAATGGGGGCAACGGCGCGCCGACGATATCCACGGTCTTCAGTTATATAGTCAGGCCGGGCGATACGGTCATTTCGATCGCCGTCCGGTTCGGCACGACGGTTGCGGCCATCCAGGAAGCAAATGGAATCGGGCCGGACGATCTGATCAGACCTGAGCAGGTGTTACAGCTGCCTATATCGGGCGTTCCCTCGGCTATTCTGGCGCCGGAGGGAACAGTTCCCTCAAAGCAGGACACGGATTCGGATCAGATCTACCTGCCGCTGCAGTTACTGGGGCCGGAAGACGGTGAACGTATCCCCCATTCGGAAGACGTTTTGTTTCGCTGGCTGAGCGGCGGCCTGCTGGAAGACAATGAGTGGTACGTCCTTTATATCTGGCCGTTGGAAGGGTTGTTCGAATTGCCGCCACCCGTTTGGACGAGGGCCACGAGCTATCGGCTGCCGAGCCAGTGGGCGCCGCCCCCAGACCGCGACGTCACCTACAGGTGGCAGACATCGGTCGTGCGTGTCGTGACAGGGCAGGATGGCGGATTGCGTCTTGAGGCGGCGAGCGGGCCCGGAGAAGTACGCGGCTTCGAATGGTTTGGCGGCGGGAACTGAGTGGGGCTCTGGATGACCAAAGTCGTTGCGGCCCTCCTTTGACCCCAAGAGCTCCGAGAAAGCAGCTACTAAGCCATGTTCTGTGCAAGTACTGTGCGTGGGCCTTCTGGGGGGAATGCACCGTCAGAATTTCTGTAGCGGGCTGGCGATGGTCATAGCGGTGAACGAAGGGAATGTATGGGCGTTGCCTCGCCTGTCTTGCCTGCGCCGGCACATCCTCGGAATGTGCCAAGACGGGGGGTGGGGGGTGAAGCCCGGTCGCCGCGAGACGGCAACTTCAAATTAGCCACACACTCGCTACGGCGCGGACAGGAGAGGGGGCGTTGCGGGGGCGGAGCCCCCGCACAAGGGAGGGCCGAATAGGCCCGACCGCCCGGAACTGCAGTAGTCAGTGGTCAGTGAAAGCGGCGCTCGGCTGTTCCGGCGTTGGGCATGGATTGTGGCTTGGACGTTGCGGCGGACAGCCGGATCGTTAGGGCAGTGGGGGCGGTTCCCGCCTGGGTCGTGGATTGCCATATTATGGCGATGGTTGTATAGTAGGCGGGGCTCTGGGACTTGACTGCGGAGGTAGATTCTGCCGGTCTGCGGCTGCTCAGCGCGGAAGGCATTTGTGTGCCGGAAGTGGGCAGATGTTGAGCTCGGAGGCCGTCGTTCTCCGACTCATTTCGTAGAGCAGGGCCGAATGCAGACTTTCCCGTAGTTCCAGGTATGGCTGCAGTGATAGCGAGAACGAGCCTCTATTCTTCTACTCGAACATTCCACATTCAGAAGCCAACTGTTTCATCGACATTAAGGAGGAATTCATGCCGCGACCAGTAACGCTCTTCACAGGTCAGTGGGCGGACTTGCCCTTCGAAACCATCTGCGAAAAGGCGAAGTCATTCGGTTATGATGGACTGGAGCTTGCCTGTTGGGGCGACCATTTCGAGGTGGACAAGGCCCTGGAAGACGACAGCTATGTGCAGGGACGCTGGGACACTCTGAACAAGCATGGTCTGCAATGTTTTGCCATCAGCAACCACCTGGTAGGGCAGGCCGTCGCAGACCGCATTGACGAACGGCACGAGAGCATTTTGCCGCCGCGTATATGGGGGGACGGTTCAGAAGACGGTGTACGGGCGCGAGCGGCAGAGGAGATGAAGGACACGGCGCGTGCGGCGGCCAAACTCGGTGTGAAGGTCGTGCCCGGGTTTACGGGTTCGCCGATCTGGCATCTGGTCTATTCCTTCCCGCCGAACCCGCCCGACTTCCTGGAGAAGGGCCTGGCGCTCTTTGCCGAACTGTGGACACCGATTCTGGATGTCTTCAGTGAGAACGGGGTGAAGTTCGGGTTGGAGGTTCACCCCACTGAGATTGCTTTCGACATCCACAGCGCGCAGAATGCGATTGACGCGTTGAACGGTCATGAGGCCTTCGGATTCAACTACGACCCCAGTCACTTTGGTTACCAGGGCGTGGACTACGTCGGCTTCATCCGCAAGTTCGCGGATCGCATCTTCCACGTGCATATGAAGGACGTTGGCTGGGCGGACAGCGGCAGGGAGGCAGGCGTTTTTGGCGGCCACGCCGAGTTTGGCGACCATCGCCGGTACTGGGACTTCCGTTCGGTTGGGCGCGGCAATATCGACTTCGAGGCGATCATTCGGGCGTTGAACGATATTGGCTACAGCGGACCACTTTCGATCGAGTGGGAAGACGCGGGCATGGACAGAGAGCACGGCGCGACGGAATCATGCGCCTACACTCGCAAGATCGACTTTCCGCCGTCCGAAATCGCCTTTGACGCGGCCTTCGCCGAATAGCTGCCTTCTCAGCTATTGGGGTAGACCTTTGGGGAGGCGGTCCACCGAATTCAAGCCAGAAACCAAGAAGATAAAGAGGGATTGACCTATGAGTGAAGGATCCGGATTCACATCGATGGCTGGGGCACGGGCCGAAGGAGACGCCCCGGAGATCGGCGTCGGGATGCTCGGCTACGCCTTTATGGGCAAGGCCCACAGCCATGCGATGCTGAATATCGCCCACATGATGTACCCGCCGCCGGCGGTACCGAAGCTGGTCGGAATTGCAGGACGAGACGAACAGGCTGTAGCGGAGGCCGCCAGGCGCTACGGCTACGACGGCTACTATACGGACTGGCGGGCGATGCTCGACAACGACGACATACAGCTTTTCGATAACGGCGGTCCGAACGATACGCACGCGGATCCGTGTATTCTGGCCGCGGAACGGGGCAAGCATATTCTATGTGAGAAGCCGCTGGCGCGCACTGCCGATGAGGCGCAGGGCATGATGGAGGCGGTGCAAAAGGCGGGCGTCAAGAACATGGTCGCGTTCAATTACCGCTTCGTGCCCGCGATAAGGCAGATTCGCAAGCTGGTGGACTCCGGCCTGCTGGGCAAGATTTACCACTTTCGTGCGGTGTATCTGCAGGAGTGGGTGATGGCCCACTACGAGTTGCCGATGATTTGGCGGCTGCAGAAGTCGGTGGCGGGAAGCGGCGCGCTCGGAGATCTGGGGGCCCACATTATTGATTTGGCCCGCTATCTGGTGGGCGAGGTAAAGAGCGTTTCGGGCATGACCCGCACCTTCATTGAAGAGCGTCCCTGGGACGACGGGACTATGGGCAGGGTCGACGTCGACGATGCCTTTACGGCGCTGCTGGAGTTCGATGGCGGCGCGATCGGTACGGTGGAGGCCAGTCGCTTTGCCGCGGGGCGCAAGAACGGACAGCGCCTTGAGATCAATGCCGAAAAGGCCAGCATCGTCTTCAACCTTGAGCGTCTGAACGAACTGGAGATTTTCTGGGTAGGCGACGAGCCGGCTGAAGCCCAGGGCTTCCGCAACGTGCTGGTGTCGGAGCCGTTCCACCCCTGGTGGGAGAACTGGTGGCCTCAGGGTCATATGATCGGTTGGGAGCACACTTTTGTGCATGAGATCACGCATCTGCTGGACTGCATCGTCAACGACGGGGACGTTTCTCCCATAGGTGCGGATTTTGTTGACGGCTATCGCAACGCGGTAATCTGCGACGCGATCCTGGAGTCAGCTGCCAGCGGGCGCCACGTGGACTGCGTATACGCTGCCTGATGAAGTAAGCCTCGAGCCGGTCGACTGGGGCGGTGGTCCTGCCGGTCTGCTCAACCGCCAGAGTCCGGACTGAGCGCGATGGCGCTCAGTCCGGAGATAGTTCGGTGTTGGCCGGCCTCCAAGCTTGTAAACTCGACCTTCGCCAGCTTTCGCCCGCCGCGGGAGAGGTTGGCACAGCGGCCAGGCATCCCCCTCAACAGCATGTTTGTCAGCGGGCACCTCTGGTAAATGCGGGCAGGGCGCAGCCTGCGTGCGGCCTAGCAGCCAGTCTTGTGCACTCTTGCCAAGTAGCATCGCGTATCCTCCTCGGCGCCCGGGTGATACGACCCCTCCGCAGGGCGCCCCTAGATCAAGTACAGAATCCGCCACGAGACGGCCATACAGGAAACCAGCGATGAAAATCGATCGAATTGAGCTCCGTCGAATCCATATGCCGTATGTGCGCCCATTTGAGACGAGCGGATGGCGCCACGAAGGCAGCGATGCAGTCATTGTACGGGTGGACGCGGACGGGGTAACGGGCTGGGGCGAGTCGCCCGTGAGCGACGGTCCCTGGTATAACGAGGAGACCTTTCACACGGCGCTGATCGTGCAGCGGGAGTTCCTGGGGCCGATGCTGCTGGAGGCGGATATTTCGGCGCCGGAGGATGTGCGCGGGATCTTCAAGAAGGTGCGCGCCAACCGCATGGCGAAAGCAGGGCTGGAGTTTGCCGTGTGGGACCTTTTTGCGCAGTCACAGAACAGGTCCTTGGCCAGTCTTCTGGGCGGCACGCGCGAGGAGGTGGCGGTAGGCGTAAGTGTGCCGATTCATGCAGAGACCGGCGCGCTGTTGGAAACTGTAGAGGGTTATCTGGCGGATGGCTACCAGCGGGTCAAGCTAAAGATCAAGCCGGGCTGGGACGTCGAGCCGACGCGAGCGGTACGCGAACGGTGGCCTGACCTGTTGCTACAGGTGGACGGCAACAGCATCTACCATCTAGAGGACGCAGATCATTTGCGGCAGCTGGACGAATTCGATTTGCTGCTCAACGAGCAGCCGCTCGACCACGACGACATTTTCGACCACGCCAAGCTGGCAAAGTTGATTGAAACGCCGGTGTGCCTGGACGAGAGCATCGTTTCGGTTGATCACGCGCGCTGGGCGCTGGAGCTGGATGCGTGCGGCGTGATAAACATCAAGCCGTCCCGGATCGGCGGGTTGGCCGATTCTGTGGCCATCCACGATATGTGCCAGGCTGCGGGCATACCGGTTTGGCACGGGGGCATGCTTGAGACCGGGATCGGGCGGGCCATCAGTGTGGCACTTGCGAGCCTGCCAAACTTCACGCTGCCGGGAGATATCAGTGCGAATGACCGGTATTATGTGCGGGACATCGTGACCAATCCGTTTACGCTAAACAGCAACAGCACGCTTTCGGTGCCGGACGGGCCGGGTCATGGCGCTCAGGTAGACGAGGCTTACCTGGAGGAAGTAACGGTGGAGAAGGTCTGCCTGCGCCGCGATGGGTAACGGTGTCCGGGTTGGGTCCTCGAAGATAGGGGTGGGAGGCCATTCGGTACGTTCCCTGGTGCGCCAAGGATCGGAAAGCACAATATGTATGGCAGGTAGAGTCAGTAGCATGTAGGGAGGTCCTCAATGGCGAAGAAGCGGGGAAGACCCTCCTTTATCGGCATCGACCTGGCGTGGAGCGACAGGAACCCGTCGGGGGTTGCGGTAATTCGGAACGGGCGGTTAATTGCCTGTTCGGGTGGACTGAGCAAGATGTCGGAGATCGTCGACTTCATAGGCGGTCATCTTTCGCGTCGAAATGGGTCTGTGGTGGCGGTGGATGCGCCACTGCGGGTACCAAATGAGACAGGAATCAGGGCGTGTGACCGTGCGCTGTCGGCGGACTGGCGTCGTCATCAGGCCGGGGCATATCCGGCGAACAGGAGGCTGCTGGAACGTGACGGTGTGGTGCGGGGGGAGGCACTGGCCGCGGCGCTGTCAGAACGATTCCAGTTTTTTGAATCGGATGTGATCCCCCGGCGCACGAAGGCGCGGTTGGTGTGCGAGGTGTATCCCCATCCGGCCCTGGTCAGCCTGTTTGGGCTTGAGCGTATCCTCAAATACAAGCGAGGGCGAGGACGATCTTTCGAGGAGCGCTGGTCGGAGTTTGATAGCTATCGAAAGCTTTTGCGGACACTTCGCAAGGCTGACCCGCCGCTGCGGAGGACCAGACAGCTACTGAAGAGTACGGTCGTGTACGGCCTGCGCGGGGCCGCTCTGCAGGCCTATGAGGACACTCTTGACGCGGTTACCTGTGCCTACATCGCCTCGTACCTCTGGCGGCACGGGCCGAGACGGGCGACGCGATACGGTACGCTGGAGGAGGGTCACATTCTGGTGCCTCATGCGGCGAGGTTCAAGTAGTTGCCGCGGCGGCCTGCGCTCGCAGTGCCGGTCCGTGCGGACCTGGCGGCGGCGGGTAACGATACAACCTTCGTAACACTCTTTCTTCATTCTTTCCACTATTTTCAGGCTTTTACGGATTACCACGCCGGCCCTTCCCCTTGCGGCCTGCGGCCTGCATTCTTGCCCAGGAATCGCGCAGGGTGATCGTGCGATTGAAGACCAGTTGTTCGCCGACGCTGTCGGGGTCAAGGCAGAAGTAGCCCTTGCGCTCAAACTGTACGGTCTGGCCGATTTCGAGGTCCAGCGCGCCCGGCTCCAGTTGGACGCCGTCCAAGACTGTCAATGAGTTGGGCGAGAGGCTGGCCATGTAGTCCTGGCCCTCGGGCACGTCGTAGGGATCCTCAACGTTGAAGAGACGGTCGTAGAGGCGTACTTCGGCTGGAATGGCGTGGTCGGCGCTTACCCAGTGGATTGTGCCGCGCACTTTGCGGCCGTCCGGAGCATAGCCGCCTCTGGTTTCCGGGTCGTAGGTGCAGTGCAGTGCGACGATCTCTCCCTGGTCATCCTTGATAACTTCCTCGCAGCGAACGAAGTAGCCCCAACGGAGGCGGACCTCACGGCCGGGCGCCATGCGGTAGAAGCGCCGCGGCGGGTCCTCCATGAAGTCGTCTCGATCGATGTACAGGTTGCGGCTGAAGGGGACGGGCCGGCTGCCGGCGCTCTCGTCTTCCGGGTTGTTCACGGCGTCGAGCCATTCGGTCTCGCCTTCGGGGTAGTTGGTGATGACGACCGGCAAGGGGTCGAGGACTCCCATTACGCGCATGGCGGTCTGGTTCAGCTCCTGGCGAATGAAGTGCTCCAGCAGCTCGATCTCCACCGTGCTGTTTGTGCGGGCGATACCGACGTGCTGGCAGAGATCGCGCAGCGCCTTGGGCGGCACACCGCGCCGGCGCTGACCGGCCAGCGTTGGCATGCGGGGGTCGTCCCAGCCGTAGACATGGCCTTCCTCGACAAGACGCATAAGGCGCCTTTTACTCGTCACCGTATAAGTGAATTCGAGCTTGGCGAATTCGATCTGGCGAGGATGGTAGACGCCGAGCGCGTCGAGGTACCAGTCGTAGAGGGGGCGGTGGTTCAGGTACTCGAGCGAACAGAGCGAATGGGTTACGCCTTCGATCGAGTCGGACTGGCCGTGGGCCCAGTCGTACATCGGGTAGATGCACCACTTGTCGCCTGTGCGCTGGTGCTCGGCGTGGCGGATGCGGTACATTACGGGGTCGCGCAGGTTGATGTTGGGTGCGCTCATGTCGATCCTGGCGCGCAGGACACGGGCGCCGTCGGGAAACTCGCCGGCTTTCATACGCTGGAACAGGTCCAGGTTTTCTGCGATGGACCGATCCCGATAAGGGCTGTTCGTGCCGGGTTCGGTCAGGGTGCCGCGGTGGGCGCGGATTTCTTCCTGACTGAGGTCGTCGACGTAGGCATGGCCATCCTGGACGAGCTGGAGCGCCCACTCGTAGAGCTGGTCGAAATAGTCGGAGGCATAGAGGACGCTGGCCGGTTCGTAGCCGAGCCAGCGGATGTCCTTCAGTTGGGCCTCTACGAACTCCTGCTCTTCCTTGAGGGGGTTGGTGTCATCGAAACGCAGATTGCAGGCGCCGTTGAACTCAGAGGCTACCTCAAAGTTCAGCCCGATCGCTTTGGCATGTCCTATGTGAAGATAGCCGTTGGGTTCAGGCGGGAAGCGTGTTTGGAAGCGGCCATTGAACCGGCCCTCGGCTATGTCACCTGCAATTGCTTCGCGTATGAAGTCCTGCGCCACCACTGTAGAATCGCTCATCGGTACACCCTCGGCATACATGCTTGCATTTCGAAATCTGGACAACCTGATTTCGTGAAGGTCAGTTTTCCGTCTTGAACCAGCACCAAAGGACAATATACATTTCTTCACTGCACGGGGCAAGAAAACTGATCCGGGAACCACAAGGCGGCAGCCAAGGGCGTACTATCACCATTCTTTCCGAATAGATGTGTGGCGCATCAGATGCCGCTTGCGGCGGAGAAACCGCCGTCTACAGGAACGACGATGCCGGTAACGAAGCGGGAGGCGTCGCTGGCGAGCCAGACGGCAACGCCAATCAGTTCATCGGGCTCACCGAAGCGGCCCATGGGGGTATGATCCACGATCTGTTGACCCCTTTCAGTCAGGACCGGGGCGTCCTGCGATCCGGCAGGGGCGTCCTCTGCAATCAGGAGCGCCCGGTTCTGCTCGCCGATGAAGAAGCCGGGGGCAATCGCGTTTACCCGGAACCCGGCGCCGTGCTTTTGGGCCAGGTCCACGGCCAGCCAGCGTGTCAGGTTGTCGACGGCCGCTTTGGCGGCAGAGTAGCCCATCACGCGCGTGAGGACCTTTTGCGCGGCCATGGATGAGATGTTGATAACCGAGCCTTTGCCCTGCTCCGCCATCGGCTCGCCGAAGATCTGAATGGGCAGGACGGTGCCGGTGAAGTTCAGGCCGACGACGCCTTCGAGAGCGCTGCGGGGGACATTGAAGAAGGTAAGGTCGCCAAAGGCGGTTGCGTCGGGGCGGTTGCCTCCGGCGGAATTGACGAGGACGTCTACCCTTCCCCATTTGTCAATCAAGGTCTTACGCGCTGCTTGCAGACTGTCCTCATCGAGGACGTCCGCCGGAAGGGGAATCGCCTCATGGCCGGCCGCCGCGATATCGTCTGCCACGGCGCGGGCAATGTGTTCGCGCCGCCCCAGAATGGCGACTCTGGCCCCGGCCGCGGCCAAGCCGCGAGCCATGGCCCCCCCAAGTACACCGGTGCCGCCGGTGACAACGGCAACCTTGCCTTCCAGTGAGAACTGTTCCCATGAACTCATGGACAACTCCTTGCTGTGAGAAACGAGGGAGGAGGAATCCATTCATCGTGCGGCTCCCGCCTCGCCCTAAGTGGTTTTTCAGCTATAATCAATGGCATGTGAGAGTCAGACAATCAGTTGTCCTGCATTTTGTACACTGTCTTCAATCTACTGCCAACTCCGTGCGAACGAAAGGAATACTCTGTGAATGTGTCTCTAAGCAATTATATGCCCGAACGGGCCGATCGATTTTTCAGCGGCAGCGGCGCTCAAAGATCCGTAGCTCGCACTCTGTTTGAGAGCGTGGCAGACCTGCCACTGATCTGCCCGCACGGGCACGTGGACCCGCTGCTTTTCGCCGATGCCTCGTATCATTTCAGTTCGCCGGCAGAGTTCTTCCTGATTCCCGACCATTATGTTTTCCGGATGCTCTACTCCCAGGGCGTTCCCCTCGAAGCACAGGGTGTGCCAATGAATGAAGGGGAGGATGCCAGCGCGGTCGAATCGGACCACCGCAAGATCTGGCAGACTTTCGCCGAAAACCACCACCTGTTTCAAGGTACTCCCACGGGCCTATGGCTGCGGGATGAACTCCACGATCTGTTTGGCGTTAGCGAGAAGCTGACGGCTGAGAACGCGCAAGCGATGTACGACAGGATAGCAGAACGGCTGGCGGCGCCGGATTTCACGCCGCGGGAGCTGTATGACCGGTTCCAGGTTGAAGTGCTGACCACGACCGACGCCGCAACTGATTCGCTGGAACATCACAAGACGATCCAGGAATCGGACTGGGAAGGGCGCATCTATCCGACTTTCCGTCCCGACAAGGTCGTGAATGGGATCGATCAGCCGGAATGGAAGGGGCAGATAGACCTCTTGCGGGATGTGTCCGAAATCGATATCAGGGATTACTCCTCGTACATAGCAGCGCTTGAGGCGCGGCGCGACTTCTTCAGAGAGATGGGCGCGACGGCGACCGACCATGCGGCCGAGACTCCGTACACGGAGGTCCTGTCGCCGGGCGAGGCGGACGCACTCTTTCAGCGGGGCCTGGCGGGCCGCGCGTCTGCGGACGACGCACGGCGTTTCACCGGGCATATGCTGGTTGAGATGGCGCGCATGAGCAGCGAAGATGGGCTGGTCATGCAGCTTCATCCCGGTTCGATCCGCAACCACAACGCGGCGGTGTTCCGGCGCTTCGGCGCGGACAAGGGCGCCGACATTCCCCACGCGCTCGACTTCACCCGCAACCTGAAGCCGCTCCTCGACCGATTCGGCTCGCACCCGTCGCTGCGTCTGATCCTGTTTACACTCGACGAATCGACCAGCGCCAGAGAGCTTGCCCCGCTGGCGGGGCACTACCCGATCCTGCGCATCGGGCCGCCGTGGTGGTTCTACGACAGCATCAATGGGATGCGGAATTTCTTCGCGCAGGTGATGGAGACGGCGGGCATCTACAACACGGTTGGCTTCAATGACGATACGCGGGCATTCGCTTCGATTCCGACGCGGCATGAACTCTGGCGACGCATCGCATGCGACTGGCTCGCCGGTCTGCTGGTCGAGGGCCAGATTGATGACGAGGACGCCTTCGCCATGGCGCACGCTCTGGCGTACGGACTTGCTAAGGAGGCCTACAGGCTGTAAGGGACGGGTAATGGCTGCTTCGAAGCCCTTTTTCCCGAACCGCTCCGCTCTCCGGCCCATACAGGTCAGGCGTTGATATCTGCCTGCGTCCACTGGTTATCGACCAACCTCCACATTTCTCCGGTCGGGTTCCTGTCTTGCAGCTCGGGCGGCAGACGGTGCTGGCGTACGTTGTCGTAGCTGTACAGTGCGGCGAAACGGCGGATGCTGGCCGGGATGCCGACGGAGGTGAAACCGGGATGTCCGGTGGCCGGGAAAGGGCCGCCGTGGTTCATTGCGGCGGTTACGGCGACGCCGGTAGGCATCTTGTCGTTCAGCAGGCGTCCCACTTTGGCGCGCAGGAGAGGGGCGAGACGATCGTACAGGTCATCGTCGGAGCCGGCGTTGTCGGTGTAGAGGCAGCCGGTCAGATTGCCTTCGAAGCAGGCGATGATCTGCTCCATTTGGTCGGCGCCCTTCGCCAATATGACCAGTGAGGAGGGTCCAAAGGCCTCTGTCTGCATGGCTTCGGGACTGGAAAGGAACTGGTCGCCCGTCACTGTCAGCAACGTATTCTGGTAGTAGAAGCCGGACTTATCCGCGGCTGCGCCGCCAGCGACCACTTTGGCCCCGTTGCCGGTCAGGATCTGGAGCGATTCGTCCATGCCTTCGGAGACTCCGCGGTTGAGGAGAACGCCGGCCGCTCCTTCATTGAAGAGTGCTACGGACTGCTCTACGAATGCCTCCGACTCCTCGCCGGCGATGGTCATGACGAGGCCGGGATTTGTGCAGAACTGGCCGGTGCCCATGGTGCAAGAGGTGAAGAACTCTTCTGCGATTTCCTGCGAACGTTCGGACAGGGCACCGGGCAGCAGGAGAATCGGGTTGATGCTGGACATTTCCAGGTAGATCGGTTTGCCGTGGCGGTCGGCGACCTCCTTGAGCCGCATGCCACCATCGCGGCTGCCGGTGAAGCCGACGGCGGCGACGCGGGGGTCGGCAACCAGATCGTAGCCGTGATCCGGGTTGAAGCGATAAATGAGCTGCACGAGGCCCTTGGGCGCGCCCGTGCTGAGGATGGCTTCGAGCGCGGCTTCGGCCAGGAGCTGGCTGGTGCGGGAATGGCTGGAGTGCGCTTTGGCGATGACGGGGCTGCCGGCGGCGATGGCGGCGGCGAAGTCTCCACCGGCGGCGCCGTTGAAGGCAAAGGGAAAGTTGTTGGGCCCGAAGACGACGACGGCTCCGGGCAGGGCGCCGTAATAGGAGCGAATGTTGGCGGCGGTGTCGATTGTGGCCTGGGTCCACGAACGGGCGCGTACTGCGGAGGCGGCCTGACGCAACTGGTCGGTGGTGCGGGGAAGCTCGATGGCGTTCAGGCGGGTGGGCGCGGGCAGGCCCGTTTCGAGGTGTGCCGACTCGACGAGCGCGCCGGCCCTTTCTTCGATGCGTTCGGCGTAGGTGTCAAGGAAGTCGGCCAGAAGCTGGCGGGGGGCCTGTCGGAGCTCGGCCACGGCGCCGGCGGCGGCCTGCAGAACGGCCTCGATGTCATCCCATTCGGAGTAGGGAAAAGACCAAGGCAGCTTTTCGCCGGTCATGGGAATGGTGGACTGGTAACTGCCGGTGGGATTGGCGGCAGCGCGGAATTCTCCGTTAATCAGCAGCGGTTGCAATGACATTGGAAGTGGAAGCTCCTATAGGGTCAAACAGGGTTCAGAAGTTATGTTTGGAGGGGACGCGGCCCTCTCATCCAGGATTGGCGCCCGGTCTCAGTCCACTTCCGCCGAGCGTCGATGCCAGTCTTCGGCGAAGAGATTGAAGTGGACTCGGCGGCGGGGATTGGCTGCGACCACGTCCTCATCGAGGGTGACGCCGAGGCCGGGGCCGGACGGCAGGGCAAAGTAGCCGTCTTCGATTTCGGGGTTGCCTGGGGCGGCCTGCTTCACGTAGGACTCGGCGAAGTCGTTGAAATGCTCCTGGATCTTGAAGTTGGGCGTGCAGGCTGCCAGATGCAGTGCGGCCGCGGTCGAGATGGGGCCGCCCACGTTGTGGGGCGCGATGAGCATGTAATAGGCTTCGGCCCAAGCGGCCAGCTTCTTGGTGTTGAGGATGCCGCCGAAGTGGGTGATATCGGGCTGGATGATGTCGCAGGCCTGCAGCTCGAAGAGTTCGCGGTACTCGTACATCGTATGCAAGCGCTCGCCGGTGGCGACGGGGATGCCGAGTGGCGCGATGGCATCGGCGGCCTTCTTCTGGGCGGCGATGTTTTCGGGCGGTACCGGTTCCTCCAGCCAGGATGGTTTGAAGGGGGCCAGCTCGCGGGCGAACTCCACCGCTGTCACCGGGTTGAAACGGCCGTGCATCTCGATGAGGATTTCCACGTCCGGACCGACGGCGTCGCGCACCGCTTCGACAAGAGATATTACGTAGTTCTTTTCGGGTCTTTCCATCTCGTAGAAGCCGGCACCGAAGGGATCGAACTTGAGGGCCCTGTAGCCTTTTTCGAGCACTCTTTTGGCGGCGGCGTGGAACTCATCAGGCGTGCGTTCGCCGGTATACCAGCCGTTGGCATAGCCCTTGATCTGATACCTTACGGCACCACCAAGCAGCTTGTAGACAGGCTGGTCCAAAGCCTTGCCGATGATGTCCCAGCAGGCGACCTCAAGCAGTGCGGTGACGGTCTGGGTAATCTCGCCGGCGCGACCGAAATCCTCGCGGAACATGCGGGCCACAAGAGCCTCAACATTGAAGGGGTCTTCGCCGAGGATGTAGCGGGGGGCGGCTTCGCTGAGGTAACCGAGGACGCCGTCGGTGCGGTTAAGGGCGCGGCATTCGCCGACCCCGACCAGGCCGTCATCGGTCTCTACTTTGACTATGGTCAGGTTTCGCCACTCGGTGCCCAGCACCATCGGCGTTACTTTGGATATTTTCATTGGAGTCCTCTTAGAGTGGGCTTTCAGTTCAGAGATGTGTTGCGCATACTGTAGCCCAATTGCGGTAAATGTGCCAGATTTCGGGTGCAACCTGGAGGTTGTCGAAGGCTGGTTTGGCCATGGTCTTGAGGGAAGATAGGCGCACTGATTGGGGGCGTGCATCCCGGTACTGGGGTGGGAAAAGTCCGGCAGGGCGTTCATGCGAGTGGAGGCTGGGGATGTTTACCGTCTTTTGGCGAGACGCAGTGCAGGCCCGGCGTGGCCTTACGGTGGGGTCCGTCAGTTGGGCGTGCGAGTGCAGGCACAAGGCCGGCACGTACGGGGATCTGATGGGACTGGCGGGACGTGGTCGGACTCGACACCTTCGATTAGGCACCTGTTCGAATATCGCCACCAAGTCGACTAGGCATTAGGGGGGCGTTGCGGGGGCGGAGCCCCCGCACAAGGGAGGGCCGAATAGGCCCGACCGCCCAGGACTGCAGTGGTCAGTGGTCAGTGGTCAGAAACGGTGTTTCCTCTTTCTCAGAGTAGATCCTGGAACGGCGATGATCCAGTTGCTGCCAGAGAAAAACACATGCTTACCCCTGTTTTAGGACGCATCCCAGTAGGGGGGTGCATCCCAGATTTGGGGTGGGGATAGTCTGGCGGGGAATCCATGCCAGCGGTGGCTGAAATTGTTTAACGTCTCTCGGTGAATTCCCCAGGCCTGGCCGTACGGGGGAATCCGTCAGTTGGGCGTGCGAGGACAGGCACAGGGCCGGATCGTACGGGGATTTGCTGGGACTGGTGGGAGTGGTCTGGCGAAACTCCTTCGATTGGGCACCTGTTACGAATATCGACACCAGGTCGGCGAGGCATGTTGTAGGAGAGGGGGCGTTGCGGGGGCGGAGCCCCCGCACAAGGGAGGGCCGAATAGGCCCGACCGCCCAAAAGAACGAGGAGAGAGGGAAGAGGAGTGAGGAGAGAGAACTGCCGTTTCCTCTGA
>DAOUHY010000168.1:0-12493 GCA_034428435.1 Caldilineaceae bacterium
GGGGCAGTTTCCCGGCTATAAGTCTACGATTCAGACTTACAACATGAGTGAAACGACCGCCAACATCATCCTGGCCTTTTACCGGCAGGACGGCAGCCTGGAGAAGACGCTCACCGATATCATCGAGCGAGACCGATCAAAGATCTACTTCACACTGCCGGTGAACGAGGGGTTCAGCGGATCGGTTGTGATTTCATCGGATCAGCCGGTGGCGGCGCTGAGCAACATGATGAACAGCGCGCTGACAGCGGGAGGAACGTACGTAGGAGAAAGTCAGGGCAGCACGACCGTTTACCTGCCTCTGCTGATGGTGAACAGCAATGGCTTCAACAGCTGGTTTGCTCTGCAGAATCCCAACCCGTCTTCCACGAATATAACGGTGAACTACAGTGACGGCATCACGACGAACTTCACGCTGGCGGCCTATGCATCGCATAATTTCTATCAGAAACAGGAGCCGCATACGAGCAATCTCTTCTCGGCCAAGGTGACGAGCGACGAGCCAGTGGTGGTTGTGGCGTTTCTGGAGGATTCGGCTTCGATGGCGGCCTACAACGGCTTTGCCAGCGGGGCAGTCAATCCGGCAATGCCGTTGGTGAATGCCAACAATAACGGGATTAACACCGATATTCAGATTCAGAATACAGGCGACGTGGATACCATTGTCACGGTAACCTACCAGCCGTCGGCGGCAGGCAGCGCGTGCACGGAGACGCAGTCGATCGCTGCCGGGCAGACGGTCACCTTTGCGAAGGGTGCGTTTGAGAGCGGCGCCAGCTCCACGTGTGCGGGCGGCGAGAGGTTCATCGGATCCGGTTATGTATCGACAAACAGCGGCAGCCAGCCTCTGGCCGCGGTGATCAGCCAGCGCGCCGGGAGCTCTCCGCTAACGCAGTTCGCGGCCTACGGGAGTTTTGATCCGGCCGATGCCACGAGCGCTGTGCGGATGCCGGCAATTAACGACCGCAACGCAGACTTTTTCACGAGCATCAACGTGATGAACGTAGGGCCGGCTGAGACCGCGATAGAGTGCAGTTTCACGGACACGACCTACACGGTCACGGGGACACTGCAGCCGAATGAGACTTTGACGGACCTGCAGGCGAACAAGATTCAGGACGGCTATGTGGGCAGCGCCACCTGCCGGGCTACGGCAGCGGGCGCCAAGATTGTCGGAGTGGTAAACCAGTTGAAGACCGGCGCCACAGACGACCAGTTCCAGGTCTACGAGGCGATCAATCAGTAGCGGAAGAGAGTGCGGGAACGCGTTTCAACGCTGGTAGTGGGAACGGCTTATGAAACGTCAGGCGGTTATACTGGTTACGGTCCTGGTTCTTTTGGGATGCATGGGGGGCGACGGGGCTCCCGGCACGGCGCAGAGTTCGCCATACGTACCACTTGAACGGGTCAATGCGGCGGAAGGCGGACGTACAGACAGCCAATCGTCAGAGAGTTCGACAGATTCCTTGCCCGGGACAAGGACAGGCAGCGGGGTTCTGACCGGTGTGCTCCTTTTGCGGACGGAGGAAGGCCTGCAGCCGGTGGCGGACGTCAAGCTGGCGCTCGGAGAGACGTTGAGCGATGACGAGGGCACGGAGCGGGTGGTGTCTTACGACCCGTCGGCGGCGCCGGTCGCTTATACGGATGCCAGCGGCCGTTTCGTGTTCGAGGGGCTTGCGTCGGGGCGGTACGGCCTCATCCTCGACATCGTGATGAGCTCCTTCCTGTTATACCAGGAGGGTACGCTCAACCCCGTCCTCTTTGAGATAACAGCCGGCGAAATGACGGACCTGGGCAACCTGGAATACACGGAGTTGCCCCTTCCCCAGTGATATCGATGACTGACGGCAGGCGGCCGGCCGTTATCTAGAAGAAGAGCCCTCCCAGAGCCACTTTCGCATCCAGTAGATTTCATCGACGAAGCCGATTCGGCGGTAGAACTGCACCGGCGTATCGGCCGGGTCTGTGTTGATCAGAAGCGATCGTTTGTTCAGTGCGTAGGTGTCTGCGAGCACGCGGGACAGCAGTTGGCGTGCGATGCCCTGATGGCGGAAGGGCGCGCGCGTGGCCAGGTTGAAGATGTAGCGATCCGGGCCCTCGTAAAAGCCGATGATGGCGGCGGCTTCGTCGCCCAAACGGGCGATGAGGAAGGCCCCACCGGCATCCAGCTCTGCACGGCGAACTGCCATATCAGCCTCTACAGCGGCCGGATCCGGCTCCTCTTCGCTGCCGGCAAACCCCTTCAACTTTGTAACGGAATAGTCGCGGATAGTGTCGGGCGTAACCGGCTCGATGCGTCCAGGGCCTGACTCAGCCTTGGGCGACAGGCCCGTATTGACATGGGCGAGGTAGAGGATGCCGGCGCCGCGGGCGCAGCCGGCCAGTTTCAGCGCGTGGGACAGCCGCGTGTCGACGGCCTGGCCGTGGGTGAAGATGAGCACGCGGCGCCGGCCATAGAAAGCGCGCACATCGGCGATGAACGCGGGCGCCTCTGCGGGGTCGAAGGGTTCCAGAATGTGGATGTCACAGTAGTCGGTCTGTTGGATGCGGCTGAAGTAGCCGAAGCGGCGGCGAGCCACGACCTTACCCAGAGCTGGAAAGTCGCAGATGTACCAGGAGCGCACTGTGCGGACGAGGTCGTCGTGGGCAGGATGGGCTGTCATTTGGGGGTGAATATGGGACTTGCAGGGCCTGCCTGGCGGCCGCAGAGGTCAGCCAAGGGCGGCAGGCGTCTCTTCCGTCGCGGGGAAGGGTTCCGGTTCTGAGATTTCGGAAATATCCACCTGCTCCGGTGGGAAGGTTGTGGGCAGCTCGCCGTTGCGAAGCACCCAATAGAATGGCCTGGGGAGGTTGCGACGGCGGGTAATCTGCGGTGTGGAGTAGACGCCGGCGATGGCGATGCGGCCGCGGGGGCTGGGGTTGGGCGGGCTGTAGTGGCAGATGGAGCTGTGCCAGCAGACGACGTCTCCCGAATCGAGCTCACAGTGTTCCACACCGCGATCGGCGATCAGCTGCCGCACCTCTTCCCGGGGCAGTTCGCGGTGGATGCTGTCGTCATAGAGGAGGTGGGGGAAGATCCCCAGTTTGTGGCTGCCGGGAATGAACTGCAGGCAGCCGTTCCGGGTCGTGGCCGGATCCAGGGCCATCCAGAAGTTGAAGGGTTCGGTTTCGCCGTCGCGCCAGAGGCCGTTGTCCTGATGCCAGGGTGTGGCGCTGCCGGTGCGGGCCGGTTTGACGAAACAGCTGTTGAACTTGAGGAAGAAGCTGTCGCCCAGGAAGTAGCGGGCGACAGAGGTCACAGACTGGCTGCCGTAGAAATGATGCCAGATCAAGGGGTGGCGGGGGCCAAAACCACTGAGTTTGCGGAAGCGGGCAGCGCGCGCCCGGGGCGTGTCGCCCATGGGGTCCATGGGATCGTCGTCGGCCTTTACTTCCGGTTCCGGCTGCAAGAGGAGATCCTTGATGACGCCGCGCATCTCGATGGCGCTGTCTCTGGGGATGGCGTTGCGGATGACGAAATATCCTTCTGTCTCCCAGCCGGCCCACTGCTCCGGCGATGGTTCCCAACTGTTCATACGAGTCTCCAGTGCCAAGCGACAGGTCGCCAGCGGTCAGCATCCTCACAAGCAGCTATGGAATCAGCCCTTTGGCGCGAAAGGCGGTTGCGAGGCGACGGATCCCTTCCTTGATCTCATCAGGCTGGTTGTAGCCGAAGCAGAGGCGTGCGCAGTTCTTTCCGGAGACGCCGTCGGGTGCAAAATTTGGGCCCGGGAGATCGCCGACGTCGTACTCTTCGAGGATGTCGTCGCGGACGGCGGCGAGGTCGGCGTGTTCGGGGAGCTGCAGCCAGATGAAGAGCCCGCCCTGCGGCCGGCTCCAGGTGGCGCCGCTGCCGCTGAAGTTTTCGTCGAGCGCGTCGAGAATGGCGTCGCGTCGGTCTTTCTGGATGTCGTTGATTTCCTCGATGTGGCTGTAGAGATGGGTGGTAGAGAAGCGATGGACGGCCCATGAGGCAAAGGTGTTTACGGAGCCGCCGCTCTTTGCGCCGATGGCGTGTTCGAGGAACTGCCGCGGGCCGGTCAGATAACCGAGGCGCATGCCCGGTGCAATGATTTTGGAGAACGAGGCGACGTAGAGCACGCGGCCGGTCTCGTCGAGAGAGTGGAGCGAGGTAACGTCGGTGCCTTCGTAGCGCAGGTCGACGTAGCAGTCATCTTCGAGGATGGGGACGTCGTACTGCTGGGAGAGGGCGACGAGGGCTTTGCGGCGGGGGAGGGTCATGGTCCAGCCCTGCGGGTTCTGGAAGGTAGGCACGGTGTAGATGAACTTGGGCTTTTTGCCCTCGGCGCTGGCGGTGGTGATGGCCTCTTCGATGGCGGCGGGGATCATGCCCTCTTCATCGGTGGCGACGCCGCGCAGGTCGGCGCGAAAACGGCGCAGGGTATTGAGTGTGCCGGCGTAGACGAAATCCTCGGTGAGGACGACGTCGCCGGGATCGAGGAGTGTTTCGGCAACCATGTGGATGGGCTGGCTGGAGCCGTCGGCGAGGATGATGTCGTCGGCGGTCACGTTGATGGCTCTGTCGCGCTGCAGCTTGGCGGCCACGAACTCGCGCAGGGGCGTGTAGCCCTGGGGGTTGGCGTAGAGTGAGAGGTCGCCGCCTTCATCGTCCATCGCCTGTTTCAGGCCATCGAGAAGCCCTGCCAGAGGCAGGGAGCCGGGATCGGGATAGGCGACGGCGAAGTCGTAACGGCCGCGTTTCCCCCGGCCCAAGCCCTTGGGCTCAGCCGCACTGCGGGCATACATTCCAGCCCAGGTGAACTGCTCTGCGGGTTGGCCGGTTGGGCGTTGACTGTTGGTTGACATGAGCGAGTCTCCACTGTCGTGTGTGCGGGAGGTCGATGAAGATTGAGGTAAGGGAAAGGGTACCCGTCAACAGACAAAAATGCAATTGTGGGACTCTGCGCGCAGTTGTGTGGGCAGTCGGAAGCTGCGATAATGCGGAACTGCAGTGGTCAGTAGTCAGTGGTCAGTGAGTATGGCGATTGGTTGTGGATGAGGGTAAAGAGGGGCGAATTGACGTTGGCGGAATGGTTACGACGAGACAAGGAATGGGCCTGATGACGACCTTTGATGGATCGAGACAGTTAATCGCCGAGGCGTCGCAGCATCTGCCCGGCGGGGTGAACAGCAACTACCGGCTGGGGGTAGCGCCGACGCCGCTGGTTTTCGAGCGGGGCGAGGGGGCTTACCTGTACGACGCGGACGGCAACCGGCTGATCGATTACTACCTGGGTATGGGTCCGATGATCCTGGGGCACAACCCGGCGCCGGTGCTGGAGGCGGTGCAGGCGCAGCTCGGTTCAGGCATTCTCTACGCCGGGCAGAGCCGGGTCGAGCAGGAGGCGGCGAGGCTGGTGTGCGCGATGGTGCCGTGTGCGGAGCGGGTGCGCTTCAGCTGTGCGGGCAGTGAGGTGGTGCAGGCGGTGATCCGGCTGGCGCGGGCGGCGACGCAGCGTTCGGTGATCATCAAGTTCGAGGGACATTACCACGGCTGGATGGACAATATATTGTGGAGCATCGCGCCGACCGCGGAGGAGTACGGCCCCGAGGAGGCGCCGAACGCCATTCCCGCGAGCGCGGGGCAGGACCTGCAGGCCGGGTTGCACACGGAGGTGCTGCCGTGGAACAACCTGGAGGTGCTGGAGAGGCGGCTCAAGCGCGGGGATGTGGCGGGCGTGATCATGGAGCCGGCGATGTGCAACACGAGCACGGTATTTCCGGGTGACGGTTACCTGGAAGGCGTGCGCCGGGCGTGCACGGAGACGGGCACGGTGCTGATTTTCGACGAGGTGATTACCGGTTTTCGGGTTGCGCCGGGGGGCGCGCAGGCCCATTTTGGGGTGACGCCGGACCTGGCGACCTTTGGCAAGGCGATTGCGAGCGGCTTTCCGGTCTCGTGCTTTGCGGGGCGCGCGGAACTGATGGAGCTGTTCGCGAGCGGGGGTGTGATGCACGGCGGCACATTCAACGGGCATCCGGCGTGCATGGCGGCGCTGGTGGCGACTCTGCAGGAACTGGAGAAGCCGGAGACGTTTGCCGCGCTCGACAGGCAGGGGACGCGGTTGATGGAAGGGATTAAGGAGGCGCTGGATGCGGCAGACATCCAGGCCCGGGTTGCAGGCTTCCCCCAGATTTTCCACGTGGGATTTGGCGTGGAGGGGGAGGTTACCGACTATCGCAGTTCACTGCAGGCGGACAAGGAGCGCTATGTGCGTTTCACTGAAGCACTGCACTACCGAGGCGTGCGTGCGTTGGAGCGGGGCGCGTGGTTCCTGTCGACGGCGCATACGGCGGATGTGGTGGACGAGACGGTGGCTGCGGTGGCCGCGGTGGCGCGGGAGATTTGAGGGAGTGGTCAGTGGTCAGAATCTTTCCAATAGAGTTCTTTGAGGCGGCGGATGTATTCGCGGTCGCGATTTTCGACGGCCTCTTCGAAGTTGGCCGGGTCCAGGAACCAGGGCTGGGCTTTGAGCATCTGCTCGCGGAGTTTTTCGTTTTCGATGGCGTGGGGATTGCGCGCGTCTTCGGGCCATTTCCAGATGCCGGCGAGGTCGTAGTGCAGGAACGGGCCTTCGTGGGGCATGCGGAAGCCGAAGGTGGAGACGATCCCCAGCTCGATATCCTCTGCGCTGGCCATGCCTTCGGCCCACAGCTGGCTGGCCTCTCTCGCCATGGCGTGCTGAATCCGGTTGACAAGATATCCTGATTTCTCCCCGAGCACACGGATGGGAATTTTACGGGCGCTGCTCAACAGTTCGCAGGTGAGTTCGAAGGTCTCGTCGGTCGCGCCGGGCCCTTTGGCGACCTCGACGCCGGGGACGATGTGCGGCGGCGCGAAGTAGTGGGTGAGGACCAGCTTGTCCTGGCGGCGGGCGTGTATACCGATGTCGCTTAGCACGAGGCGCGAGGTGTTGCTGGCGATGATGGTGTGAGGCGGGCAGAGTTCGTCGAGTTGCTTGAACAGGTCCTGTTTGTCGGGCAGCCGCTCGACTATCACCTCGGTGATGAAGTCGCTCTGTGCGGCCAGCTGCGCCAGGTCGGTGGTGGTGGTGATGCGGGCAAGCGTCTCCTCGGCGCGGGACTGGGTGATCAGTCCACCTTCGACGAAGAGCTGCAGGGCATGAGCGATGTTGGCCCTGGTCCCGGCCAGCACATCGTCGGAGAGGTCGCTGACGATGGTGGGGTAGCCCCAGAGCGCGAAGTTGATGGCGATGCCGAAGCCCATGGTGCCGCCGCCGACGACGCCGACGGTTTTGATGTCGGATAGCTGCATTGTTATTGTCTCCCGTTTTTAGCGGTCGGCGACTGGCAGGGCTTCAACGATCACTGCTAACTGATCGCTACTTCTTGCCGTTTGCGATCGCCAGTTCGTAGAGCGGCTCAAGCTGGCCCACGTGGAAGGCCTCGTGGAAGACCAGGTAGAAGTGCAGCCGCTGATCGACAGTGACACCCCGTTCCTCATCCAATATTTCATCCAGGCGGGATTCCGGCATCTTTTCGAGCGCGGCTACGACCCGGTCGGAGAGATCATCGAGACGCGCGAGGATGGTCTCAAGTGGGATGGCCTTGTCGGGGTCGGTCAGCGGTTCGGAGCCGAATCCGTAGAGAGCGAATTCGTCTTCATCGGGCTTGGTGACGCCGTCGATGACGCCGAGATACTGCTCCCGGTAGACCATGATGTGGCCGAGGATCCAGTTCATGCAGTTGGCGGGGATGGGCAACTGCAGCATGCTGTCGGCATGGGTCAGGCCCTCGGTCTTCTGTTTGATGTAGTTATTGGCGGTACCGAGCATGTTGACATACAGGGTTGGGCTGTGCACAAGCAACTCCTTTGATTACAAGATCTGATGGGTATTTCGCAGTGGCCGCCGGTCAATTGGCGCTGACCACCTATCATGCATAGATATTCTTCATCTGCCAAGCTTCGAGGGAAACGACGCGGGCGTCCTGTCCTTGTGAGCGCAGCGAGACACCGAGGCTGTCCTCACGGTCGGGGTAGACGCGCATGGCAACGCACTGCTTGCCATTGACGAACACTTCGACGACGCTTCTGTCGACGAAGACCCTGAGGCGGAGCGGCTCATCCCTTTCGAGGAAGACGGGTGCGGTCTCCGGTGCGCGTGAAAGGACATCGGGCGAGAGGGAGGCGTAGGCGGAGTCGATGGTGATGAGGCCGTCGGTGGCGGCGACGGACAGGCCTTGCGGATCGTAGACGGGGAATGAGGAGGACTCGGTGGCGCTGCGGCTGGTGGTGGCGGCGGTCAGCCTGGCCTGCCGCGCACCTTCGAAGCGCTCCCAGTCGCGGAAGCCGCGCTCGCGGTAGAAGGCGATGCGTGTGTACTCCTCTTTGCCGGGTGAACGCAGCACGTTCAACTCGACCATCGGGGCGTCGTTGGTCTCGATCTCCGCCTTCAGCTCGATTGCGTTGCCCCTGATGCTTCCCAGGACGATTTCCTGGTTGGCGGGCAGGACCATGTCGGTGATCTGCCGGTGCTCGCTGCGCAGGGATTCGACGTCCCCGGCCGGTTCAACCAGGAGGGTGTCGCGGCCGATCTTGTCGGTGCCCTGCAGTGTCAGACGACGCGGGAGGGCCATGATCTGGTTCCAGCCTTCGGTCGGTTTGGCCGGGTTCATGTTGAAAATGACGTTGACACCGCCTTTGCCGTCAGGCGTTGCCGATGGTGCATGGACGCCGCCCGGCTCAGAAGCACCGAAGTTGAAAACATGGTGTGAGGTGACGACAAACTTGTCGCGTTCGGCTTCGTAGTCGCCCAGCAGGGCCCGCCCGCCGCTCATGTGGCTGTAAAAGAGGAGGATGTGGCGATCGCCGATCGGCCAGAAATAGGGGCAGGCGCCGTCGTCGCCGACGAGGGTGAAGCGATCGCCTTCCACAAACGGGTGCAGATATTCCCAGTCGACCAGGTTGGGTGAGCGGAAGAGGAAGTTGGCGCGCGTGCGCCGGCCGGAGGCTGCGTGGGGCAGGGTACTGCCGGAAAGGGCGTAGTAGAGGTCCCCTTTCTTCCAGACGCAGGGATCGAAGACGCGGTAGGGGAGAGGCGAACCGTCGGCGCTGGCCTTGGGAATGACCGGCGCGCCGGTGAGCTTTTCCCAGTTGAGCAGCAGCGGATCGTGCGAGACGGCGACCATGTTGCCCACCTTGGTGCCGTGATAGATGGCGATCACGCGATCCTCTTCGACCAGCGCCGCGCCCGAATAGCAGCGTTCATCCGGATTGGGGTAGATGGCATAGGGAAGGTCCTGCCAGTGGATGAGATCATCGCTGATGGCATGGCCCCAGTGTTGACGCGGGTCTTCGGGCGGGCAGGCCTGATAGAAGAGGTGCCAGCGGTCCTGCCAGTAGCAGAGTCCGTTGGGATCGTTGAGCGTGTTTTCCGGGTTGACGTAGTGGTAGATGGGCCGGTGGGGGTCGCCCTCGTAGCGTTTGCGGTAGGCGTGCAGCCGCTGCAGCAGGGGATTGGCCTCCAACGCGGCCTCCTGCTCGGCCAGGGTTTCGGGAAAACTGTACTTGGGCACAAGGGAGGTGTTGTCGGTTCTTTCGGCACTCATGGAAATTGTATTCCTTCCGCGGCCCCTTGTGCGGTCCAGGTCAGCGGCGACGGATTACTGTCAGGAACGGTACTTGATCGCCAACTCGTACAGGGGTTCAAGCTGGCCGACGTGATAGGCCTCGTGGTAGACCAGATTGAAGTGGAGCCGCTGAGCCACGGTGACGCCCTGCTCCTCATCCAGCAAGTCATCCAAGCGGGATTCGGGCATCTTTTCGAGCGCGGCGCCGATCTGTTCGGAGAGATCGTCGAGACGCGCGAGCAGGGTTTCGAGCGGGATGGCTTTGTCGGAGTCGGTCATCGGTTCGGAGCCGAAGCCGTAGAGGCCGAACTCGTCCTCATCGGGTTCGCTGAGGCCGTCAATGACGCCAAGGCATTGCATCCGGTAGACCATGAGATGGCCGAGGATCCAGTTCATGCAGTTGCCGGGGAAGGGCAGCTGCAGCATGCTGTCGGCATGGGTCAGGCCCTCGGTCTTCTGCTTGATTACGTAGTTGCTCGTCCCCAGCATGTTGACGTACAGGGTTGGCAAGTCCATAGTTTGATTCCTTCACGGCAATGTCGGGCGATTGATTTGCGATCGCCGCAGATTACTTATAGATGTCTTCCATCTGCCACGCTTCGAGCGAGACGACGCGGGCGTCCTGACCCTGTGCGCGCATCGAGACGCCGACGCTGTCCTCGCGGTCGGGGTAGACGCGCATGGCCACACACTGCCTGCCGTTGACGAAGACTTCGACGACGCTACGGTCGACGAAGACTCGGAGGCGCAGCGGTTCATCCCTTTCGAGGAAGACGGGTCCGGTCTCGGGCGCCCGCGAACGGACGTCGGGCGATAGGGAGGAGTAGGAGGAGTCGATGGAGATGAGGCTGTCGGTGGCGGCGGCCAGCTTGTCCCGCTGCCAGCCCTGATAGCGCTCCCAGTCGCGGAAGCCGCGCTCGCGGTAGAAGGCGATGCGGGTGAATTCTTCCTTGCCGGGGGAGCGCAGCACGTTCAACTCGACCATCGGCGCGTCGTTGGTCTCAATCTCGGCCATCAGCTCGATGGCGTTGCCCCTGATGCTCCCCAGGACGATCTCCTGGTTGGCGGGCAGTACCATGTCGGTGATCTGGCGGTGCTCACTGCGCAGTGACTCGACGTCCCCGGCCGGCTCGACGAGGAGCGTGTCGCGGCCGATTTTGTCGGTTCCCTGCAGGGTCAGGCGACGCGGGAGCGTCATGATCTGGTTCCAGCCCTCGGTCGGTTTGGCCGGGTTCATGTTGAAGATGACGTAGACGCCGCCTTTGCCGTCAGGCGTCGCCGACGGGGCGTGCACGCCGCCGGGCCCGAAGGCGCCGAAGTTGAAGTCATGCTGCGAGGTGACGACAAACTTGTCGCGCTCGGTGTCGTAGTCGCCCAGCAGGGCCTGTCCGCCGCTCATGTGGCTGAAGAAGAGGAGAATGTGACGGTCGCCGATCGGCCAGAAGTAGGGGCAGGCGCCGTCGTCGCCGACGAGGGTGAAGATGTCGTCTTCGACGAACGGGTGCAGATAGTCCCAGTCGACGAGGTTGGGCGAGCGGAAGAGGAAGTTGGCGCGTGTGCGTTTGCCGGAGGCCTTGTGGGGCAGGGTGCCGCCGGAGAGGGCGTAATAGTGGTCGCCTTTCTTCCAGATGCAGGGATCGAAGACGCGGTAGGGCAGAGGCGAGCCGTCTTCGCTGGCGAAGGGTATGACCGGTGCGCCGGTGAGCTTTTCCCAGTTGAGCAGCAGCGGGTCGTGGGAGACGGCGACCATGTTGCCCACTTTGGTGCCGTGATAGATGGCGATCACGCGTTCCTCTTCGACCAGTGTCGCGCCCGAATAGCAGCACTCCTCCGGGTTGGGGTAGATGGCGTAGGGCAGGTCACGCCAGTGGATGAGGTCGTCGCTGACGGCGTGGCCCCAGTGCTGGCGGGGGTCTTCGGGGGGGTAGGCCTGATAGAAGAGATGCCAGCGGTCCTGCCAGAAGCAGAGGCCGTTGGGGTCGTTGAGCGTGTTTTCCGGGTTGACGTAGTGGTAGATGGGCCGGTGGGGGTCGCCCTCGTAGCGCTTGCGATAGGCGAGCAGGCGCTGCATCAGAGAGTTGGTCTCCAGCCTGGCCTCCTGTTCGGGCAAGGTATCGGGAAAGAGAAATTGGGGCACCAGGGAGGTGTAGTCGGTTTTTTGGGCTTCGGTCATGGATCTTGCTTTCCTTTCAAGGCTGACAGCTGGTGAGCGCTGGTCTGCGGTGCCGTGCAGCCTCGCAGCGGCTGGTTACGAAACAGCGCAGTCGGGCAGGGGATGGGGTTGGACGAGCACGCCTCCGTTTTCGTAGGATTCGATGGCGGCCCAGGTGTACTCCAGGGTTGCCAGGGCGTCGCGGCCCGAAGCCCGCAACTCGCTCTTTGGTACTCCGTTACTCACATCTTCGAGAAAGGCGTGGATGCGGCGGGGAAAGGTCTGGTCGAAGTCGCTGAAGCCGCTGTGGGTGACCTGGGGCGGGGGAGATCCTGCGGCGGTGGGGGCGGGCCAGTATGTAATCTTTTCGATGCAATTTTCAATACAGAAGGTGCCGCGGGTGCCGGCGACTTCGACGCTCCACCAGCCGCCCAGACCGAAGGTGGCGTCGCCGCGCTGGCTGAGGAGGTAGCCGGCGGCGCCGCTGGCAAACTGGAGGTGGATGCTGGTGATTGAGAGCATGGGGTCGCCGGCTTCGACGCGGAAAGTGGGCCGGCTGAAAAAGGCCTGGACGTGGGTCACGTCGCCGCAGAAGTGGCGCATGATGGAGAAGGGGTGGGCCAGGAAGGCCTTCACGTGGAAGTAGGGGAAGCCGGCGACATTGGGGGCGCTGTTCTTGCTGTAGGTATG
>DAOUHY010000169.1:0-32031 GCA_034428435.1 Caldilineaceae bacterium
AGCCGACGTCTATCAGCAGGTCTACGATGCCGACCGCCCTGAAATCTTCTTCAAACAGGTCGGCTGGCGCACCGTCGGCCACGGCCAGACCGTCCGCATCCGCGCCGACACCACCTGGAACGTGCCCGAGCCGGAGCTCTGCCTCGTTATCAACGCCGCCGCCCACATCGTCGGCTACACCGTCGGCAACGACATGTCCAGCCGCGACATCGAGGGCGCAAACCCCCTCTACCTCCCCCAGGCCAAGACCTACGACGGCTCAGCCGCGGTCGGCCCCGGCATCCGCCTCGCCCCCGCCGGTACACTCACCGATCTGTCCATCAACCTGGAGATCGAGCGCAAAGGAACCGTCGCCTTCGCCGGCGACACCTCCACCAGCCAGATGAAGCGCACCTTCCCCGACCTCGCCGAATACCTCATGCGCGAGATTACCTTCCCCCACGGCGCCCTGCTGATGACCGGCACAGGCATCGTCCCGCCCGATGAGTTCACCCTGCAAAGCGGCGACGTCGCCAGAATAACGATCGACGGCATGACCTTGGAGAACACGGTGGCGTAAGACCTGAGGACGAAAAGAAGACACGCTGCTGGCAGCAAGTGGCTCTTAGCTGAAACAACAGATTATGTCGTCTGTGGAGTCTCAGAATTGGATTCTCAGGAGGGGGTTCACAAGTGGCTTCAGTTGAGCGAAATAAGATCGAGTTGGCGCAGGTTGTTTCCCGGGACCCCGAAATACACAGCGGCGATTTAGTTTTTGCCGGCACGCGAGTTCCCGTTGAGAATCTGGTGGCCTATCTTATTAGCGGTTCTTCGATCGAAGATTTCCTACTGGATTTTCCTACTGTCGAACGGTGGCAGGTCCAGTCGTATCTGGAGTTCTCACCCGCAGGACTTGAGCACTTGCGAGTAGATCATGCGAGTTCTACTTGATGAAGATATCCCTATCCGGTTTAGACTTCATTTTCCAGATGATATAACGGTTGAGACGGCAGAGTACAGGGGCTGGAAGGGCCTCAAGAACGGCGCCCTATTGCGTATTGCTTAGAATCACTTTGACGTGCTCGTAACTTTGGACAATAGCATTCCCTACCAGCAGCCATTGCAAAGAATTGATCTGGCAGTAGTTGTCCTGCGTACGTCTCTCTCGAACTTGGCGAATATGGTGGAGCTCGTACCTGAAGTACAGCGAGTTCTTGAGACTATCCAATCGGGTCATGTAGTACGAGTAGCTCCTTCCAAGTAACCTGTACTCTCAATTTCGGTCTCCCTAACTCCACCGGTGAGACCTCAACTCGTCCATCTAACCCGACAGGAACATCTAAATGGCCCGCCCCAACATCCTTCTCTTCCTCACCGACGACCATGGCCAGTGGGCCAGTGGATGCTATGGCAACAGCGAACTCCAAACGCCAAACCTGGACCGCCTCGCAAACGAAGGCGCCCGTTTCGCCGACGCCTTCACCCCCTGCCCCGTCTGCTCCCCGGCGCGGGCCTGCCTCATGACCGGGCGTACACCCTCCCAGGTAGGCATCCATGACTGGCTTCAGGAGGCCGAACCGGTCATCGGCGACCACGACTGGCTGGCCGGCGAAGAGACTTTACCGCAGCTCCTCTCCCGCGCCGACTACCATTGCGGCCTCTCAGGCAAATGGCACATGGGCCGTTCCCACCGCACGCCCCCCGGCTTCGACTGGGCCTTCGGTCTCCCCCGCTGGCAGGGCGCCCACAACGGCGCCTATACCTATCACCTCAACGGCGAACCGGTGGAACTTACGGGAAACAAGAGCACACTCATCACCGATCACGCGCTCCAATTCCTCGACAATGCGCCCGCCGATCGGCCCTTCTTCCTCAAGGTGGGCTACATCGCAACCCATTCGCCCTATCAGGCCGAAACCCATGACCCGGAACTGACCCCCCAATTCAACGACGCCGCCTTCACCGACATACCCGCCTACCACCCCCATCCCTGGCAGCGCAACGAGGGCCTCGCCGGCGGCTTCCAACCCACCGACCAGCAGATCCGCTCTCGCTATATCGGCTACTACGCCGCCGTGACCGAAATCGACCGCGAAGTAGGCCGCCTCTTGGACAGGCTGGAACAGGACGGCACACTCGACAACACCGTAGTCATCTACACATCCGACCACGGCTGTTCAGTAGGCCAGAACGGCTTCTGGGGCAAAGGCAACAGCACGCGTCCACTCAACATGTACGAGATCTCAACCCGCGTCCCCCTGATGGTCCGCGCCCCAGGGCTGGTGCAACCAGGCCAGGTCAGCCAGCGCTGCGTCGATCACTACGACACCTTCAGTACCATCTGCGACTGGGCCGGAATCCAACTCGACGAGCGCCGCAACTACGCCGGCGCCAGCTACGCCCCTCTGCTCGACGGCAGCGGCCGTAACGCTTGGGACGACACCCGCTACGGCGAATACGGCGACCTGCGCATGATTCGCACTCGCGAGCACAAATTCGTCAAACGCTATCCCAATGGCCCCCACGACCTCTTCGAACTGGACTCAGACCCCGGTGAACGGCTCAACCGCGCCGGCTGGGACGAATTCGCCGCACTGCAGGACGGGCTGGAGCAGCGTCTGGAAGAGTGGTACAGTCGCCATGAGGACTCTACCAGCACCGGCCTGCGCATAAAGTTTCAGCGCACCCACAACCGCAACGAGGCCTGGCGCGACGGCGTCCGCGAGCGCCGCGGGCTCCAAGTATATGAGAAATGGCAGGATGCCTGAATCTGTGGGGAAGAGTAGCGTTCAGAGCGGGCGCCCGCCTCGCTCCCGGGGACAAATGCCTCTACAATGAACGCACGCCTGTATTGACCGCCTCTACAGGCCGTGCCAGTTGCCGCTCCTGAACCAACTCAGAAAAATAGCGCGATCTTCCTCATCGACTATGGCCTCGCCCGCAGCCTGCGCCCGGCCTTTGGCCTCACGCGCCGCCTCCATATCCCCGACGGCAGCGTACGCCCTGGCCAGCGAATCAATCGCAAAAGCCTTGTCCCAATCTTCAACCTCATCGGGATTGCTTTCTAACAGCCCCAGACAGCGCCGGGCATGACGCACAGCAGCCTCCCCCAGCCCTGCGGCTGCATACACGCTCGCGACTGCAAACTCGCCACGAGCATGATTGACTACTGTTCCCACCTGCATCCAGTGATAGCAGCTGGCGTGGACCGCATGAATATACGGCTCGCACGTCTCCGGCGTCACCCGCCCTGCGTCAAGTGCATCCATCGTGCTGTTGTTCAGATCGATGCCAAACCAACGGTGGGCCTTGTCAACTTCAAAAGGCGCTTCAGCCATCGTTTTTCCTTTCTTGGCACTCTTAGCCGCGCCCCCCATCCGTCTATTGTGGAGAAAGTCGGGGGCCTGGAGATCTATGTTTCTCACTGCAATAGCACTGCGAACCGCGTCTTGTCCTCGCCTTCTTGTCCCGTCGCTCAGCGATTCGATCAGACGATTCCCAGCAAACAGGCATAGTTCTGGGACGCCGTCGGCGCCTCGATCTCCTCCTCCCACAGATGCAGATTGCGCCTGTCGGAAAAGCCGGCCTCCTGCAGCAGCTCCAAATGACGGCCAATTGGGAATCGGCCCGGTTCAAACGGCAGGCGCGTCCCGTCCGGCTTTACAAAATCACCGTTAAGCAGAATCCCACCCTCCGGCAGCGCCGCCGCGCAGGCCCGGTAGACATGCAAGGTCTGCGCCTGACCCCCCAAATCGTGCAGCGCCCAGGTTGATACGATCGCCGCCGGTGGACTCGCCAAGTCGCCTCCCCAACCGTCGCCCAGCAGGTCAGCCTGCTGAAACTGTACGCGATCGCCAAACCGTGCCAGACGCGTTGCCGCCTGCGTCAGCATCGGCTGCGAAAAGTCGACGCCTTCATACGAGATTCGCGGCATCCGCTCAAGTAGATACTCCGCTAGATAGGCTGGCCCGATTCCTAGTTCGACAATTTGACCGTCGGTCGGCACCGCGTTCTCTAGTTGCTGAAGAATCGTCTCAAACAGATGCAACCGCTCCGGCGTCGGTATGAACCGCCGCGCCCAATCCTCGGCGTACGCCGCCTCGTGAAACTCATGCGTCGCGCCAACTACCTCAGACATCGATCTTCCTTCCTTACTCTGAATCAAGAAATGGACCATAACCTGCCGCCTGCCCTCCTAGCGGCGTCAACTGTTCATTCACATAACCACACAGTTCCCAGTTCAGACAAATGAATACGTGCCTGAAAACTGAGAAGATCCCCTTGAAATAGCGAGGAGCCGGGCGTCATTGTCCCGGCTCCCCAACTACGTATATTGGAGGAAGCATATGTCAACTGAAAGAGATGACGGCAAGCGCCCCTGCTTTGCCAGGGGCGCGCTCAACCCCACACCTCAGTTGCCGCTGTCTACTTCCAGGCTCAGTACTTCGCCGCTAAAGGCGTCTGCCAGTACAGTCGCCTTCCTCTCCTCACACTCCACAGCTATGATTCCGACCCTGACGCCGCCGCTAGTAGAAATGCTTTCTACAGTCCCGATGTCACCGACGACCGCATTCATAACGAACTCGAACTCTTCAGTATCGTGAAGGGCGCGATTTCTGACCTTCCACTGCTTCGAGCCTGGCTATGCTTACCTGCCGTCACTTGCTGAATTTGAATGCCGACACGCTACCTTTTCAATACCGTGTAGAAAATCGTACGTCTCAAATGCTAGAACTGATTCTGGTGTTATTCCAGGAATACTTCCAACAAGCGTAATTGTGTCTTCCTGAGGAGACACCTCAATGCTGGCGCTCTCAAGAAAGGTGGCGCCTCCACTGTCGATCACTTTCCAGGAATTCGCTTGCACTTCATGTTCGATTGGATCTTCCCTATTGAGGCCGGTTCTCGAGGAAAGTACAAAGTAACTGGCAGACAGAGTGTAATCGAATCCATACCTACCTGTTTCCTGGTTGTTGTCCACATCGACTGATGCCTGCCACATATATTCCAGGATGTTTTCCGGTACACATGCTCGGCCGAAAGCTAAGGTCTCCGGGACGTCTCTGAGATGAAATACAACAGTCAGAGTCTCTCCAGACAGCTCTGTTTTGACCTCAATAATGTCCATATGCGCAGGCAACTCTTCCGTGGCGTCGTCAGTGACAGTCTGTCCCGGAGTTATTGTAGCTGTGTCAGTCTCACAAATGAGTAACGCCGTGTCCATGATCGGGGGGAGATCACAGCCCTCCTCTAACCTGATAATGTTCGGATTGTCATCGGCTACGACTTGACCCGGCGCAGTGAGTATTATTTTCGAATCGTTCTTGCTCGCCGCAGTGCTGGGAAGGCACGAGACGCCATCTTGTCCGAGCAGAATGTCATAGGTCGAAAACAGTAGGGTCGACTCCTCAGTGATGCCAGGAATCTGGCTGATCAGTGTAAGCGTGTTGTCTTCGTGAGAGACGACCATGCGGGCATGAACCAGAACGTCTTCCCAGTGGGTCACGTTTTTTTCAGGATAGTGGACGTTTTTCCACAACTCGGCCCGCACGGCGTTTTGGAACGGGCGAGTCGCGGCCGGCGTGTCTTCCAAAACCCTGCTCACGGGGTAAAAGGCGGAAAATGTGTACTCAAGCAGTTCGGACTCGTCTTCGTCACCTGTCTCCACGTCGATTTCAACAGTCCACATATATTCCAGGTGCATATTTTCAACACCCTTTCTGTTGAAAGACATCTCTTCCGGGATTTCTCTCAGATAGAAGATGGCTGTCAGAGTTTCACCATCCAGACTGGAATCCACTCCGACAATATCAATGTATCCCGGCAATTCTTCTGAGATAGGGTCGTCGGCTCTCTGGCCAGGCAACATGTCAAAGTAGCCGCCTGGGCAAATAGGGGGTTGCTCTGACGTCTGCGCCGGTTCTGATGCTGCCAGCGGCTCTGCCGGTATGGGTAAGCAGGCTGTGGCAATAAGTGCCACTCCAATGATCAGGAGTTTCTTGAACATAGTGATGGCTCCTATACAGCTCAGGACGGTTACCGGATTCGTTCGCTCTTTGCGGGGCGCTTAGCGCGAGCGGATCGGACCGCATCAGCTGGGTCGGCACGAAACCGTATCTTGTCCGAGCAGAAAATCATAGGTCGAGAACAATAAGTTCGACTCTTCAGTGACGCCCGGAATCCGGCCAATAATTGTAAGCGTGTTGTTTTCGTGTGAAACGATCAGGCGGGGATGGTCGGGCACTTCCACCAATTGAGCTTCCTTGGTCATGGAATTGTAAATGTGTTTCCAAACCGCGGTTTGAACTGCGCTTGTAAACGGCCGGATTGCGGCAGGAGTGTGTGCCGATTCCCTTTTGGCGGCATAAAAGGCGGCCAGCGTGAAATCGGTCTGCTCGGATGTGATGATGGCATCGCCCTCAATGTTGATGGCGACAGTCCACATATATTCCAGGTGCCTGTCTTCCACACGTTCTCTGTTGAAACTCATCTTTTCGGGAAGGCCTCTCAAATGGAAGATGACCGTCAAGGTTTCACCATCCAAACTCGAATCCACGCTGACAATGTCAATGTATGCCGGCAAGAACTCTAGGACCGAATCGCTGCCGCTCTGGCCAGGCAGCACTTCGAAATAGCCGCCCAGGCATTCAGCCTGTTGTTCTGTCGTCAGCACCGTTCCTGATGCTGGCGCCAGCTCTCTGGGTATGGGTACGCAGGCTGATGTGAGAAGTGCGAGTCCGCCAATCAGGAGATTCCTGGACATGGGTTTGTTTCCCTGATAGATGAAGGTGGGCCTTCGTTCAAGGCTTCGCTTTCCCGTGCTCCACATGTCGGATGTGAGTGCAATCAAAAAGATTTTCCATGAGTGAACTCCGGAGACCTGCGAAAGGCAGGCCGGCTCGCGTTTCGGTCAGGATTCGCATGAAATGCCGTCGTGTCCGAGCAATACGTCACCCGTGTAGAAAAATAGGGTTGAGTTGTCCGTTATGCCAGGTACACGACTACTGAAAGTGAGGGAACTGTCTTCGTAAGCAACCTGTAGGTGGGCGTTTCCAGCATGGTGCAAGTGTGAAAGCTGCCGTCTGTCAGCAGGGTGCTCGAATCTGAAAAAATTGAGCTCCAGAGCTGTTTGGAAATCGAGTTCTGTGGGTGGTGATTCTGAGTCAAGTGACCCCGGTTCAATGACCGCACTGAACATGTAGTCGAAAAGTGGGTTGTTCGATGGGGTTTGGGCGACGCCCTCTATGTCGATATTGACATTCCAGTAGTATTCGTAATGGATCTCGCCTGCGCCATCATCTATGTCTAGGTCGGAAAGACCTTCCCTCTTGACTGTCAATTCTTGAGGAAGGTTTTTCAGGTAAAAAACGACCGTAAGGATTTCGCCCTCAAGTCTGGATTCTACTCTGAGAATGTCAACGTACTCCGGCACTTCTTTGGAAGGCAGGTCGTCTGCGCCGTGACCAACTCTTAGGATCGAAAATGTCGGATCACAGCTCTCGAGTTGGTCGGTCATCACTCCGGATGTTTCCGGTCCCTTGGCTGCTTCTGTTGGCAATGGCGGGATCGGCACGCAGGCTGCGGTCAGAATTGCGAGTCCGACAATCAACAGATTCTTGAATATGGTCTGCCTCCGGAAAGAAATGAATTGTGCCTGTGCTCAGCTATTTCGGCCGCCCTACTTGCCCCGACTTACGAAATCAAACCGTACAACATGGGAGAACCCCTCTTCAAGCGTTCCCCCAAATGGCTAGCTCATGGAAACTGCCGGCCCCCTCTTTTCGTAGCGCCCCCGGAAGAGAATCCCACATCTCTCCCTTTTGACTCCTGAAGTCTGCCCGGCGCCCCTCTTCATCGAGTGCCCTGCCCAGAGTCCCGGAGCGCACGAAACGCTAATTCTCGGCCTGCTGCGCAGCAGGCCGAGTGCCAAGCTTCACGTCAAAAGTGCGGCTTCTGCCCCTGCGTAGAACTTCGATTTCCACCGTCTCGCCAGGCTTCTTCTGCATAACCAGGTAACTGATCACGTTCTCGAAATTCCGCACCTCTTCCCCGTCTATGTTGACGATGATGTCGCCTCTGCGCAGACCGGCTTCGTCGGACGGACCGTCAGGCATGACGCTGTCCACAAGGACGCCGAGAACATCGGAGTTCAGGTTCATTCTTTGCGCGACCCGCGCTGAAATCGTCCCGCCCGCAATACCGAGAAATGGATACACAAACTCTCCGTCATCGATTAAGGCTGGAATGACCCGCTCAGCCACCGAAATTGGAATTGCAAAGCCGACACCAGAGTTGACGCCGGTGCCTAGAGGAGAACGCTCCTGCGTACGAATAGCGAAGTTGATGCCCACGACTCGGCCGCTGAGGTTTAGCAGCGGCCCTCCCGAATTGCCGGGATTGATGGCCGCATCGGTCTGGATCACCTCTGGTAGAGAGTAACGACCTGCACGGCCGGGATCGCCCACAGGCAGACTGCGCCCCAATGCGCTGACAATACCCAATGTCATCGAGTTTTCGAGGCCGAAAGGGCTGCCCAAAGCGATCGAATAGTGCCCTACCTTGGGCAGCTCAGGTGCTCGCTCCAACGGGCGCAGACTCATCCCTTCAGGTGTTTCGACCCGAAGCACTGAAAGGTCCGATTGGGGATCGCTGGCAACAATCTCAGCTTCTGCCCATTCGTCATTGGCAAAAGTGACGAAAATGTCGCCCGCGTCCTCGACGACGTGGTTGTTGGTAACGATGTGCCCCTCGTCATCCCACACCCAGCCGCTGCCCTGTCCCCAACTGCGCGGGTCAGACTCGGAAGATCTCGGCCCGGAACGTCGCACCTGAATGCTGACGACAGACTGGGTTGCCCCCTCGTATATGCGGGACAACAGTTCCTGGTCGGGGTGATCGGGACCCTCTCCCTGCGTGATGTAATTGATCTCTTGCGGCCGGAACTGCGGCGTCGTGGCATCCACTGTGGCCGGCTTGATCTCTATCCTCCCAATACTAGCCAGGCCAATCACAAATGCCACGCTCAGAATGCCAACCACAATAAAAAGTGTTCGCAAACTTACGGTCTTCTGTTGCACTGTACTTCTTCCTTTATCTTCAACGCATATTCTCCACGTTTCCTGAGAAAACGCTCTGCATGACAATTCCCATCCCTTGTAGCATAGCAGGACAGGCAATAGGAGTCCTTATCTGAACCCTATGGCAACTTTAACGCAACCTTAAATGCTGTGACCAGTTCTGGGAGTTATGGTCTCGGGGCCTTGACAGCAAGGGTAAGGGGAACTTCCTTCGGAACAAAAAGTATGAATCTCGCGCCCGTGCCCTCGACGCGATTGTGGGCGGTCAACCCGCCACCTTGTGCTTCCGCCAGTCGGCGTGAGAGCGCCAGCCCGATGCCCATCCCCTCCCGTACCCTTTCTTGATGAGGAGAACGATAGAGAAAGTCGAAAATGCGCTCAAATTCGGACGGATCGATGCCGGGCCCGGAGTCCTCAATCGTCACTTCGATTCCGTCTGACGTGGCGCGAACACCCACCCGGACCGTCCCTCCGTGTGGCGTGTATTTGATAGCATTGTCCAGTAGGTTGCCTACAATCTGGCTCAATCGCATCGGGTCTAAACCAGGATGCTCTGCGTCCGGCGTTACTTCCGTGACAAGACTGATTTGCTTCTCTCGAATGCGCGGGTCATAGCGGCGGCATTCCTCCAAGACCAACTCTCCTACATCGGTGGGTACAAGATCTAGTGCCAGGTTTTTCATATCATCTCGGGCCAACAGCGCCAGATCGTCCAGCAATCGACGCAATTGGTCGACTTGGTCGTCAATGCCGGACGATAGTTCGACCACCAGTTCCGCATCTTTGCCGTTCTGACTGAGAATCTGCGCACCCGCCTTGATCGCGCCCAATGGACGGCCCAATTCATGCACCACAGCACTCAACAGCCGACGCCTCCCCTGCTCTAACTCATAGAGCCGGTCCGACATCTCGTTGAAAGTACGGGCTAGTGTGCGTGTTTCGTTCGGCCCTTCTTCCTCCACCCTACTCGGCGGCGAGTCGAAATGAACGGCGCGCGTAGCCTTGGTTAGTCTTTCCAGGGGCTGACTCAATGAGCGGCTGAGAGCAAGACTGAGGATCGCCGCCACCAGAAGACCGGCACTGATTGTACCCCATATCGTCCAGCGTAGGACCGTCAACCGGCTTGTTACCTGTGGCAGCTCCTGCGAGAGATGCACTGCCCCCACCACTACATGACTTTGATCGTGCATCGGGACCGCGACGTCGACCGTGTTCCCCTGCCGGATCTGCCGTGCCGTTTCCCCTGCCAGTGCTCTCTGCAATAGCTTCGGATCCGGTGGCGTCTCAGGCACCTGTTTCGAAGCGGTTGCCACGCCAGGCCTGACCACAATGTTGCCGCTTTCATCCACCCGGTAGAGCGAAGAGGGTGAATGGGGCACCGTGTGCCGGGCCACGACCAGAACGTTTCCGTTTGCATCTACGAGATAGAACTGACCTGGAATCCGCAACTGGAGTTGAGCGACCCGAGACCAGGCCTGTTCCGGGTCCTCAAGCGCCGCAAGTTCGGCCTGATACAGCCGTGAAACCAGTTCACCTTGCCCCTCCAGCTCCGCGGCCGCTTCGTCCAAAACGAATCGAATCTCCAGCAGGTAAACCAGCACAAGGCTGAGCAAAGGGACCACAACCAGAAGAGGAAGAAGATGGCTGATCGTCAACCGGCTGCGCAGGTTACGCCACATGCAAACCATCCTGTCCTGCAGGGGTCAACCGGTAACCCACGCCCCTCACTGTGTGCAGACGCCGCGGCCTGGCTGCGTCCTCCTCGATCTTCGTGCGCAGCCAACGAACATGCACATACACTGTCTGCGTTTCGCCTACCCAGTCTGTCCCCCACACATTCTGCAAAATGTCCTCAAGTGGAACAACCTCACCCGCCCGGCTTGCCAGATAGGCGAGCAGCTGAAATTCCCTGGGTGTGAGCTCTACAGTTTTACCCCCCACAGTGACCTGATGTGCCGACCTGTCCAACTCCAGATCGCCCACAATCAGATTGGACAGGTCGGTCCCGCTGCCGGGCTCCCCGCTCGCCAAGGTCCGCCTCAAAACGGCCCTCACCCTGGCCAGCAACACGTCTATATCAAACGGCTTCGTCACATAGTCGTCCGCGCCCAGTTCCAGGCCGACGATTTCATCCAACTCCCGCCGCCGCGCCGTCACAAAAATAATCGGAGCGTCGAACGATTGCCTCATGGCGCGCAACGTTTCCAGACCGTCCATCCCCGGCAGCCCTATGTCCAGCAGCACCAGCTCTGGTTCCACTTCGCGAGCCTTGGCCAGCGCCTCCTCTCCACTGCCGGCTGTTTCCGTACTGTAACCGGCATCCCGCAAACCGATCGAGACGCTGCGCCGCATCAATCGATCGTCATCCACCACGAGGATAGTCGTCATAGACAGTTTCAGTAGATCAATCTACCCGTAAAGAAATCAACCATGAGATTTAGCACTACCTCATTCTCTCCACCGGTCAGCGTACGCCCACGCCGAACTCATACACCAGTTGCCCACCCAGCCAGCCACTGAAGATAACGAGCCCAATTCCCAGAATGAGTTGCGCAGTGAGTCGCCACTTCCCTCCCCGTCCGCTAAGAAGATCCGTCTCCCAATCCCAGCCTTCACCCTCCGTTCTCTTCCGCCGCGACCACCGCAACCAGCCGCGGTAAATCAGGTCGCCGTAAAGAACGGACAGGACCAGACCGCTGCCCGTATGCCAGTTGAGAAGCGGACGGTACGGAGCATCCGGCGGCAGAACCCCCTGCGAAACGATACCGCTGACAATGGCAGCCAGCAGAGTCAGCCAGCCTGGCAGGAGCAGACCCCAGCCAATGATACGCAATTCAACCCGGGGCCAGCGGTATAGAGTTCCCAGCAAGGCAAGGCTGCCGCAGATCAGCAGCGCGATCGGGAAATGGACGATAGCCGCATGGATAAGCGAAGGTTTCATTGGAGCCAGTTTAAGTGCGTCCTGGCCTCTCTGAAGTAGCTGCGATTCCCGTTCCCGCATGATCGCTGAACTGCACAAGAAGACCGGTTCATTTCGGTTACCTTGACCAGTACTGTAACCTTCAATTCGACCTCTCCATAACTCTGCGCCTGCTTTTCCTCAGAATCACAAATTTCAGGAGAGATTCTACCCTGTTTTTCGATTATCGATAACGATCTGATAAGATTTGGGGCAATAGTTACATAATAAATGAGGCCTATACTGGATGATGTAAGTAATTTATAGGACCGAACCCAGCCTGGCTGGAAAGCGCATGGAGAAAGGATGATTAAAATGTCTCGCATTCAAATTCCTAAGATCCCCTGGCAAGAGATTACGCCTGAAGAGGTCTTCCTGAATCGGCGAAAATTCATGAAGGGCGCAGGTCTGGCGTTGGGGACAGCAACTCTCGCAGCCTGTTCGATGCCTGAAATAGAGGAGGAAGTCAGCGGGGCCGATTCCAATAGCGCCCAATCCGAGGCGGCTCCAGCCGAACTCGCGGCCACTGACGAACTTGGCGACCCGCTCAACACCTTCGAGCAGATAACCAACTACAACAACTACTACGAGTTCTCCACCGACAAGCAGGCCGTCGCCCGCCTTGCCGAAGGCTACCCCACCTCCCCTTGGACCGTTGAGATCGGTGGGCTGGTCAACAATCCCGGCACCTACGATGTCGACGACCTCAAGCAGATGTTCGATATCGAAGAACGCATCTACCGGCTGCGCTGCGTGGAAGCCTGGTCCATGGTGATCCCTTGGATGGGATTCCAGCTCTCTGACCTGCTTGAAGTCATCGAGCCGACGTCGGAGGCAAAGTATGTGCGCATGGAGACCATTCTCGACATGGAAGGAATGCCCGGCCAGAGGAGCAGCAGTTGGTACCAGTGGCCATACGTCGAGGGCCTGCGCATCGATGAAGCCATGAATCCGCTCGCGATTCTCGCCACCGGCCTCTATGGCAAAGACCTCCTGCCCCAGAACGGCGCGCCGATCCGTCTCGTTGTCCCCTGGAAGTACGGCTTCAAAAGCGTCAAATCGATAGTAAAACTCGATCTCGTCGCCGAGCAACCGACCTCCCTCTGGATGGCCGCCGCCGGTCACGAGTATGGCTTCTATGCCAACGTCAACCCCCAGGTCAATCACCCGCGCTGGTCACAGGCCACCGAGCGTCGCATCGGCGAACGCGGCCGGCGGGAGACCCTCATGTTCAACGGCTATGAAGAACAGGTCGCCTATCTCTATGAAGGTATGGACCTGGTCGCAAACTACTAAAGTACCGTCGTGTCTGCAGTGGCCGGCGGTCAATACAAGTACCGACTCCCGGCCACCTGTGTTGCAAGTGTAGAAGGTGAAGCATGATTCTCGATAAACTGTTGACCAAAGGGCAAATACTCTGGCTGACCCATATCGGTGCCCTTATTCCCCTGGCGTGGCTGCTGTACCAGGACTACACGAGCGGACTGAGCGTCAATCCAATCCAGGACTGGACCCTTCGCACCGGCAAACCCGCACTCGTCCTGCTCGTCCTGTCTCTCGCATGCACGCCCCTCAATATCATACTCGGTTGGCGAAACATCATCCCGGCCCGCAAATGGTTGGGCCTCTATGCCTTCAGCTACGCAGCCGTCCATTTCTACATCTTCATCGGTGAAGACTACGGCTTTCAGTGGACATATATCTGGCAGGATGTGGGCACCAAACTCTATGTCATTGTCGGGTTCACTGCCCTGCTGATTCTGCTCCCCCTCGCCCTCACTTCCTCCAAAGGGTGGATGCGCCGCCTCGGCAAATGGTGGAAGAAGCTCCACCAGTGGGTCTATGTCGCCGGCGTCCTGGCAGTATTTCACTACGTCTGGGTCGTGAAGGCCGACTATCGTGAACCGGCCGCCTGGGGAGTTCTGCTCGGAATCTTCCTGCTCGTGCGCATTCCCGTCGTCCGCAAGCGCATCGCCAGGTGGCGCTCCAAGCTGCGCGGCCCGGCCGCCCCCAGAGCGAGACGCTCTCCGGCTTAGTGCCGCCGCGACATCAAATACCAATAGACCGCCCAAACGGCGGCTTTCAACAGGGGGTGTTCCCGTAAGTCCGCAAAGGACCGGAACATCCCCTTATTCTTCTGTTTCCTGGGCGCACAGGGGACAAAACTGAGGGTCTTCTAACTCGATCAGATGCTCGCTGCATACCGAGAATGTGACCTCAACACGTTCAGAGAGGAAGCGCTTTTTGACCTCGGCTTCGAGCACCAGTGAACGGCAGTTGCTCGTCAGCAGAAAGGTCGGCACAGGACACCGATTGCACAGCTTGCGATGCCAAGGACGCTCGTTACGCGGGCTCTCTTCGAGCAAGCGGCATGTCTCCCGCTCGCTGCCGCGATGATAGTCCCCATAAAAATACCGACAGTTGACCGGTTGTGGCATCGAGTTCTACCGGGTTAGGCCGCCCTTCCCTCACACTCTGCAACGCCGGCAGAAGTCGCGAGAAAGAATCGAAAAAAACAGAACCGCCGACACCCATCGGCGGCCCTTTCATCTGACTTTAAATCTGGCGTACAATTGCGCCTAGTTGTTCCAAAACGGGACATCACCGTGGTCGTCCTGGTCCCAGTCTCCGCCCAGAAGATAATCAGGATCGATAAATAGCCGGTCCGCCAGTTCGTTCTTGCGCCTCTCCTGTTCCGGCATCAGAAATCCAAACTCGTGTTCCAGGCTGACCAGCATCTCAAGTTCCGCCTCCAGTAAGTGGAACTCCGTATGGTTGAGAGGCGTAATGTCCGGAGCGTACTCCTGGAGTTCGCTCAAGTATGCCTGATACGCTTCACACGAATCCTCTTCAGACTCCGACGCCCAGAGTTCCCCTCGCCCCCATTCCAATGAAGGCAGTTCCGGATGTCCACTCCCATGGAAGAACTGATCAAATCCTGTGCCGTCCCAGTTCTCAATCAAGAATCCATTTCGATTCTTGGGCGGCTTTTCTGTCTTGGGTGGCGTCTCGCGGCCATTCAGGGCCGTCTCGCCGCCGCCGTCCTGACCGTTGGTCGTATATCCGGCGTCTTCAGTCAGCCGCAAACTGCTATACTTGTGTAACACGAAGTGCATGTCGTCCGGCGGGATCTCTTCACTGTACACACTCTGACCGATCAGGGCGCCGGCCAACTCCCACACCGGCATCGCGGCACGCGTCTTTCTGTCCCTGCCCACAATCTGCTCCGCTGCACGCGATAGAACGGCGTTGCGTTTCCGAATCAGGTCTTCTTGCCGGGACTCTTTCGGCTGCAGACGCATCCCATATTCGCCGCTAACCGCATCCTTCACCTGAATCAGCAGATCATCCTCGCTTGTCCCCCCAGCCTGATCAATCCACGCTACAAACGCCTGGCCTAGACGTAACGCCCAAGTGCCTCGCTCAATCTCCGCGTGCACCTGCACAGTCGGTCCCCCCATCAGTTCGACTGAAATCAACCGCGTATCGGGTCGGTGCGCCTGAAAAAACTGGGGGAAGAAGACAGCGTGTTCCAGTTCGTCCAGCAGCAGCGTTCCCTTTCGAATCTCCCCGCGTGTCAGGGGATGTCGAAAATGCTGACCCCGCAGCAAACAGGAGAGCCACCCGAAGCGCCCGGACCCGACAGGGATCGCCTGATACAGCTTGCCGATCGCCTGATACACTGCGCTGTGGGCACGGCTCCCGACCGGTCGCTTTTTCGCTATGCGGGAAACCAGAGTATCGATGCTGAGGGGGGTTGGGGAGTTGCTCAGAACCTCGGCAACACAGATGAAATAGCTGGGATATTCCCTATCTTTCGCCATTCAATTTGCCTCCTGGGAGCAATTATCCCATACGAGACCCCTATTGTCCACCACAGACCCCGGCGCCTGCAAAAAGTCTCGGCGTCTGCGAAGTCGCCAAATACTATTGGATTCGCATGGGGCGTCGCCGAACTGCCCCGTCGCGACGCGCCTCAGTCGGCCGCCGCAAAAACAGGCCGGAATTTGTAACCGTAGATGATTTCTCCGCTGTCGCCCTCCTCCCGCAGCTTTCGCGTCACCATCTCCACCGGCATGCCAATCTCAACTTCCTCATCAGAGATATCGGTCAGCTGCGCGGTCACCATCGGCCCTTCCTCAAGTTTGACCAGCGCTACCGTGTACGGTCGCTGCGCCAGAAAACCATCAGGCACATTAAACATCTTCGTATAGCTGTAAACCTCGCCCCGGCCGCTCATCGTGTGCAATGGGCCCGCTGCCTCACTGCAATGAGGGCAGACATCGCGCGGGGGAAAGATCGCCTGATGACAGTCAGGACAGACTTCGCCCTGAAGATTGTATCGCTGCTGCCTTGTTCGCCAGAGGCCGGCAATGCTCATAGCTTCCTCGCTGACTGAATCCGATCAATGTCGCTTCTGAACTACGATCTTACGTCTATCGACCTATCAAACTCTACCGACCGGAGGCCCGTGAACAGCGCTGATAGCTTCTGACAGCCGTTTGCCTACTGACTCTCCCGCCGCAGCCCGCTCGCTCACCCGCCCAGAATATGGGTTACGATCGTCGCGCCGCTGCCGCCGATGTTCTGTGTCATACCAACCGATGCACTCCTTATCTGGCCCTCGCCAGCCTCACCCCGCAACTGCTGCACGGCCTCCACAATCTGGTACATTCCCGTTGCCCCAACCGGATGACCCCGGCTCTTCAGTCCACCCAAAGTGCTGATTGGAATCCTCCCATCAGGACCAATCGCATCGTCAGCGGCCAGATGCCAAACCTCGCACCGCCTCGAATAACCCGTTGCCTCCAGGCTGAGCGCGCTCATGATTGTGAACGCATCGTGAAGTTCAAAAAAACTGACGTCCGCTGGCGTCACCCCGCTCTGCATGTACGCCTTCTGGCTGCTGACATAGGCCGCCTCGAGAAAGAGCGGGTCTCTGCGATCATGCAGAGCGATCGTATCGTTGGCGCTGGCGCTCGCCAGAATCTGCACCGCCCCGGGATGGTGGCCGGTCACATATGTCCCTGCCTGCTCCGACGCCACCAGTACCGCCGCCGCCGCCCCATCGCAGACCGGACTGCTGTCCATGATATTGATCGGTGTCGCAATCATCGGCGCATTCAGATACGCCTCCAGCGAAATCGGCTTCTGAAACATGGCGTTCGCGTTCTTTGCGCCATTTTGATGCGCATTGATGCTGAATCCTGCAAATGCATCCATCGGTACGTCGAACTCGTACATATACCGCTGCATGATCAGCGCGTTCAGCCCCACAAACGAGACGCCGTGCGCCGCTTCATACTCGGCGTCCGCGGCTGTCGCCAGGCCGGCCGTCGTGCTCTCTCCGGTCGTGTCTGTCATCTTCTCCACGCCGCAAACGACGACGACATCGTGCATGCCGCTCCCCACCGCCATGTGACCAATGCGTAGCGCCGACGCGCCGCTCGCGCATGCCGATTCAATCTTCGCTGCCTCAACGTTGCGCAGTCCGCAGAAGTCTGCGACCAAAGTCGCCAGGTGTTCCTGCTTCAACAAGCCGCCGCTTAGCATGTTGCCGACAAACAGAGCGTCCACCTGCTCCGTCCCAGCCTCCTTCAACGCTTCTGCAATTGCATGATAGGCGATATGGCGGACCGACAGTTCCCAGTGTTCGCCCACAGGTATCTGACCGATTCCAACTATCGACACATTGCGCATATTCGTAATCCCGGCAATGCCTTCAAAGATCCACACACAGTGTAATGCGTGCGCTGCAAAGCGCTTCTCTTCCAGCGACCGCTGGATCGTCCGCGCACCTGCTATCATGACCCAAACGAAGTACCATTAGCTACCGGTCCGGCCTTCTGCCCTGTCAAAACCTATCGCGCCGACCATTCGCGCCCTCGCCCTGTTCCAATTATGGCGCGCAATCAGGCTTACCGCCCAAGGTACGGTAACCGACGGGCCGCGCGCCACGCCAAACAAACTGCGCACTTACGCGATCCATAAAACTTGAACTGTTAGATTGGAGTGAGGGTATCGTAGTTCCGCCGTCTACAGACCACCGCGTGCGGCGACCTGTGTAGCGCGGCTGCAAAGAAGCCGGTCCACCAAATGCCGCCCCGCATCACCCCTGTTGCTCCACACCTACAATCCGCCACTCGTCCGTCGTCCTGTTGCTCAAATCCGATGGGACGTGTTCCAGTGTAAACGCAAAGAGTTTGCTCTCCAGCCCGCTGCCGGCTTGATAGATGAGAGAAGCCCAGACCTGCGTCGTAATCCTTTGAGAGGTGTCTGCCTGACCGGCAAAAGTAGGGATCGTTGCCATATATTGCAGCGCGTCCACCCAAACGAACCCTTCCAACGCCCGCGGCACAGTTTGACGTGCTTCCTCGATCAGGAGCTGCGCATTGCGGTCGGGCCGCAGCAGATAGGCTAACACGACCGCTTCAGGGTAAAACGGGGACTGGGGTATGCCATAACAGAAGATCAGTTTACGCGGACCCTCCTCATAGTAGATGGCCGCACGAAATGCACCTGGGCTCGTAAAGTTCGGGTCCAGACGCCGCTCAAAGTGGGACTCCTTGCAGAGCAGGCTGCGGTCATACTGGGGATAGCGGGCGCGTACAGTCCGCATTGGCGAACCGTTCGCCGCGCCGTCCCACTCCTCAACCTGCAGACCGCCAGGCGCCGAAATCTGTGTGCTGCCGTATCCCTCGCTGATCGTGCTCCACCAGAAGATGCTGATATAAGTCGGGCCGCCAATGGGGCTGTTGCCGCCGTACACGATCAGCTCATCGTGATCGGGCAGTTCACTCGGCGCCTCGCCCACCGCCTTTCCGCTGACAGATGCCGGCATCTGCTCCGCCAGCACCTCAAAGTACCTGTTCTCAGTCTCCCTCGGATCCTCACGCCTGACCACGATCCACTCAGGACGCCCCGTCTGCCGCGGCGGCGCCACAAAACCAAAACCGGCACCTTGCCAGTAATTCGGCAGCAGCGCATACGGCTGAAGCCAGGGAGCCGGCGGCCTTGAACTATCATCCGACTCCTCAGGCATGCCGATCGGCGTCTGCGAGTCGTAAATCACCGCGCCGACAGGCCCATCTATGCCTTCGCCATCGGCAGTCGTACTGGCGTCGTAACGGTAGAAGAGAAGATACTCCTCCTCAGCGTCAGCGTCGATGTTGATCGACTCCCACGTTGAGACGGCCTTCCACTCTTCCGGCAGTATCATCCCCAGGTCGATGTTCAACTCGGGGCTCGGCTCTGGAGGCTCGCACCCACTCAATAGGATGAGCATGCAGAGTAAGCAGAGGGTGCCCGCGCGCGCCTTCATCTTCCAATCACTCTTAAGACCGTCGCCATTCCCGTCAGACCCGCGAATAAACAGGGTGCGGGATTTAGTACCGCCGCCGGCTCCCGGGGACGGCTTGCCGTAAGGCAGTGTGTTCTTATGGTTCATTGGCTATATGGTGCCGTAAGCGGGCGGAAGTGGCGCCAGAGGAGGATCCGTATTGGCTTCGTGAATCCAGTCATCAGCCGGGAATAGTCCTGGATGCCGTTCGTTCCACGTCTCCCGCACTTCTGCGGCGACGAATACGGAACCGGTGCCGACCATGTAGCCCCCCGAAGGAGTAATGTCTTGAGCAATTTCCATCGCCGCATTCATCGACGGCGCACCCACCACCGTCTGTCCTTCGTCAGCAGGCAATGATCCGATTGCCGCAAGCAACGCCCGTACCGGCAACGCCTTCGGATGACGACTCTGCACCAGTACAATCCGCGGCGACGCGCTTGCAGCTAGCTTCAGCATCGGCGCGATATCCTTGTCGCTGTTGACCCCGAAAACGAACGTAAACGGGCGGCCTGCGTGGGTTGCCGCCAGCGTCGAAAGCAGTATCTCCAGGCTGTCTCTGTTGTGCGCACAGTCTACAACCATCGGCATGTCCCCTGCGGCCTGCTGCGGCAGCCACTCGATGCGGCAAGGCCACCTGGTCTGCACCAGTCCGCTGTCTACGAGCTGATCATCCCACCGGACTAGACCGGCTCGGCGCAGTTCCCGTACCATCTCGTAAGCGATCCCGGCATTGATCTGCTGGTGTTCCCCAACCAGCGGCAGATTGGACCTCCTGTAGAACTGTACTTCCGAGAGAGGCGCCTCCATTTCCTCGGCTACCCGCTGCAATACCTCCCTTGCCTTCTGTTTCTGCGGTGCACTGAACACTGGCGTCCTATGCTTGATGATACCGGCCTTCTCCGCCGCAATCTCTTCCAGGCTGTCGCCCAGAATATGCATGTGGTCCTTGCTGATATGCGTGATGCCGCACACCTCCGGCAGCACTACGTTGGTGCTGTCTAGGCGGCCGCCTATCCCCACCTCCACCACCGCCCAATCGACCCCTGCCTCGGCAAAGTAAAGAAAGGCAATGACAGTGATCCGACCGAATACGGTCAGATCGGGGGTCGCCTCAAGATAGGGTAAAGCTCGCTGGATTAGTTCAGCACACTTTCCCTGGGAGATCAGCTGTCCGTCCACGCGCATGCGTTCTCGGAAAGTGTGCAGATGAGGACTGGTGAACAGACCGGTGCGGTAACCCAGATGACGAAGGATCGACTCGGTGTAGGCGCTGGTGCTGCCCTTGCCTTTTGTGCCCGTCACATGGACAGTTCGAAAGCGGTCCTGGGGATTGTCTAGCGCCGCCAGCACCGCCCGCATGCGTTCCAATCGGCTTTCCGGGTCCTTGGACCGGGGAGCGCGACTGTCAAACCTGGCATCGTGAAATAGTATGCCGATCGCTTCTTCGTATGTAAGCCGCCTCGTAGAAATGAACCCTGGCGCCGACCTTATCGACACGGGCACTCCTTAACTCTCAAGATGCACAACCTGACATTGATTGTAAACTCTGTCCCCAAAACCACGCAAACAGTTCCCGGAAAGCCGCCCCTGTTCTCGACCCCTTCAGCCGCCTTACTCCCAACCATGCAATTCACAGTTCAGACATAGGAATTGTCAGCGATTCAGACCCAATATGGTAAAATTGCCACCAATAGCAAATGTCAAACCTTGCCGAGGAGACTCTCAAATGACCACGAAAATCGCCATTAATGGCTTCGGTCGTATAGGTCGACAAGTAACCAAAGCTCTCTTTGAGCACCATGACGATACTTTCGACCTCGTCGCTATAAACGATCTGGGTGATGTGGAAACCATGGCCCACCTCTTCAAATATGATACCAACTACGGCGTCTTTGAAGGCACCGTCGACATCGCCAATGGCGATCTGACCATCAACGGAGACCAGCTGAAAGTGCTCAGCGAGCGCGACCCCAGCCAGCTGCCTTGGGGCGAACTGGGCGTTGACATCGTCGTCGAAAGCACCGGTGTCTTCCGCGATCGGGAAACCGCAGCGCTCCACATCGCCGCCGGCGCAAAAAAAGTAATCATTAGCGCTCCCGCCAAAGGCGAAGACATCACCATCTGCATGGGCGTCAACAACGATCAATACAACCCCGACAGCCATCACGTCATCAGCAACGCCAGCTGCACAACCAACTGCCTTGCCCCCGCCGCCAAAGTCGTCAACGACACCATCGGCATCGAGCAGGGGCTCATGACCACCGTCCATGCCTACACCACCGACCAGCGCATCCTCGACTTCGTTCACGAAGACCTGCGCCGCGCCCGCGCCGCCGGCATGAACATCATTCCAACCACCACCGGCGCCGCCAAAGCCGTGTCGCTCGTCGTGCCCGAATTGGACGGCAAATTTGACGGCATGGCCATGCGCGTTCCTACTTCCACGGTCAGCGTAGTCGATTTTGTCGCCAAAACCAGCACCCCAGGCAATACCGAGGATCTGCTGGACGCCTTTTCTGAAGCCGCGTCCGGACCCATGAAAGGCATCCTCGACGTCAGCCACGAACCCCTGGTCAGCTCGGACTTCCAGGGCAACCCGCACAGCAGCGTAATCGACGCCGAATTCACGGCCTGCTATGGCGACCTGGTCAAAGTCGTCACCTGGTACGACAACGAGTGGGCCTACAGCGTCCGCGTAACCGATCTCGCCGCCTTTGTTGCTGGCCAGGGCGTCTAGTTCGACCGCCACCCACCAAAGGCACGGAGTCGTGACCCGCAAAAGGACCATTCGGGAGGTCGGCTGGGAAGGTAAGCGCGCACTCGTCCGCGTCGACTTCAATGTGCCCATAGATGACAGCGGCTGCGTCGGCGATGATACACGCATCCGCGCCACCCTGCCCACCATAGAATTCCTGCGCACCCACGGCGCTTCACTGGTCCTGATGAGCCACCTCGGCCGGCCCAATGGCGAACCGGACCCCCGCTACAGCCTGCGGCCCGTCGCCCAACGGCTGAGCCAGCTGCTCGACGCCGAAGTCCGCTTCCCCGGCGCCGTCACCGGCCCCAACGTCGAAGCGGCCGCTGCCGGCCTCTACCCTGGGAACCTCCTGCTCCTCGAAAACACACGCTTTGACCCCGGCGAAACCAGCAACGATCATGCCCTGAGCGCAGCCCTCGCCCGTCTCGGCGACATCTTCGTCAACGACGCCTTCGGCAGCGCACACAGGGCGCATGCGAGCACCACTGGCGTGGCCGCCCACCTTCCCTCCGTCGCCGGTCTCCTGATGGAAAAGGAGTTGAACTACCTCGGCGAAGCGCTCGAAGACCCCGAGCGTCCCTTCATCGCCATCCTTGGCGGCGCCAAGGTCAGCGACAAAATCGCCGTCATCGAGCAGTTGCTTCAAAAGGTAGATGCCATCCTGATCGGCGGCGGTATGGCCAACACCTTTCTTGCCGCCGCCGGCTGCCGATTGGAAGCCAGCCTGGTCGAATCGGACGCGCTCGACACGGCCCGGACCCTTCAAGGCACTGGTGATGATCTGATTCAGCTCCCAGTCGATCTCACAGTCGCCGACAGCTTTTCAGCCACTGCAAACGCCCGCACCGTTAGCGTGACCGAAATTCCGGCCGGCTGGATGGCCCTCGACATCGGCGAGGCCACCGTCGCCCACTTCGCCAACCGCCTCGCCGGCGCACGCACCGTTCTCTGGAACGGTCCTATGGGTGTCTTCGAATTCCCCCCCTTTGCTCGCGGCACCGTTGCCATCGCTGAAATGCTGGCTGGGTTGACCCAAGCCACCACGATAGTCGGCGGCGGCGACTCGGCCGCCGCTGTACAGCAGGCCGGACTGGCCGCGAAAATCTCCCACGTGAGTACCGGCGGCGGCGCCAGCCTCGAGTTCCTCGAAGGCAAGCTTCTGCCTGGCGTGGCCGCCCTGGACGACGCGGAGGTGTGACCTATGAGCTTTCTCAAAAGACTGGCATCGCTCTTTTCCGGCGGCGGCGGAGGCGACAATCGTGCCCTGCCCATCTATGTCTTCAGCAACCGCTGCCGCGAACCCATCATGGCCGAAATCGATCTGGTCAACAGCCTCAGCCGTGATGAGGAGAATGACGACCGCTACTACACCCGCAAAGTGCTGCAGGGGAGCGGCAAGAACCGCTGTTTTACCCAGGTCGAAGTCGAAATCTGGTTCGACCGCGGCAAAAAGGTCTCCCACTATGAAGTCAGCGGCGGTCGCTGGCTCACCCAGGAGGAGTACGAAGAGGAGTTGATTCGCTTCGAAGCGCCCCCTGAGGAGGAGAACGAAGCAGAAGACGAATCTCCGCCGGGCTAGACCTTCGCAGCACACGCTGGAGGTCGAATCCAATTGTCGTCTGCCAACGACTTTTTGCAGAGCGGCGGTAGCAGGACGCTCGTAGTCTGAATTAGGCTGCCCTTCCACCTTGAGAAACAGTTTGCTGGTTTCCCCCGCGTTCACTTGACATATCCTGGCTTCGCCACCTGACACAGCCCCCTGCGGAGAACACGCAAAATGCGCAAACCGATGATGGCCGGCAACTGGAAAATGAACTTGACCGTGGCCGAGGCCCTCGACCTCGCCCGCCAAATTCACCAGTTAGTCGGTAACACAACCCTTGTGGAGCAGTTGCTCTGCCCTCCTTCCGTCTGTCTGCACCCGCTTAGGGCAATTACCTCCGAAATGCCTTTTGCACTCGGCGCCCAAAACTGCCACTGGCAGGATAGCGGCGCCTTCACCGGCGAAATTAGCCCGCCCATGCTGCGCGGCCTCGCCGACTATGTCATCCTCGGGCACAGTGAACGCCGCCAGCTTTTCGGCGAAACCGACGAAACCGTAAACAAAAAGACGCACGCCGCACTCGCCCACCAGTTGACCCCGATCGTCTGCGTAGGCGAAAGCCTCGAGCAAAACGAACGCGGCGAAACCTCTTCCACTATCACCTCACAGGTGCGAGCCGCGCTCGACGGTCTGAATGGCGAGCAGGTTCAATCCCTCGTAATTGCCTACGAACCCGTCTGGGCCATCGGCACCGGCCGCGCCGCGACTGCACAGACGGCTGGCGACATCTGTAGCCTGGTGCGCAACATTCTGCGAGAAACGCACGGCGCCGCCGTCGCCGACACGACACGCGTCCTCTACGGCGGCAGCACCAAACCGGACAATATCGGCTCAATCATGCAACAGCCCGATATCGATGGCGCCCTCATCGGTGGCGCATCGCTTGAGGCTCACAGTTACGCCGACATGGTGAAAATCACGGCCAAACTCTACGGCGCCTGACCCGCGCCCCTCCAATTTGCCATGCAGCAATCTGGAATCAGGAGCGGGGAACGAGTAACAGCCGGGCTGAACACTAGCCTCTCTCTCCTCACCCCTCCCCATGTCTCCATTCTCCCCCTATCTGTTTTTCGTCCTCTTCTTCATCCTGCTCGCCGGTCTTTGGTGGCTGAGCTGGCGAATCGGTCTGCTGATCCAGGAGATCGTCTATCAGATCACCGGCTCCGCAGACATGGCCATGGTGATTCTGTTTCTGATCTACCTGCCCGGCATCCTCATCCACGAGGCCTCCCACTGGCTGGTGGCCAGGCTCCTGGGTCTCAAGACGAGCAAATTCCGCGTATGGCCAAAATACACCCGAAATTCCATCGGCTTGGGGAGCGTGACGGTTTCGTCCGGTGGGGCCGTATGGGACAGCCTGGTGGGGCTGGCCCCCCTTTTGGTAGGATCTGCGCTGATCGTACTTATCGGCGAGCAAGTTTTCGATACGCAAACACTCGCCTTCGCCTGGCGTACCGGCCGGCTGCTGGACGGGCTGACCTTCGTCGTCGACAGCCTCGCCCACAAACCCGATAGCCTGCTCTGGAGTTACCTCCTCTTCGCAATCGCCAACGCGATGATGCCCAGTGCCAGCGACCGCGCCCCGCTGAAACCACTGGGCATCTATATCGTCCTTATCGGCGCCCTGTTCGTCTTCATCGATCAGTCGGGTCGCAATGTGCTGCTTCTTCTCGACTTCCTCTTCGGTCCGATTCAGTTGCTGACCGGTGCCTTCCTCCTGGTCGCGGTCATAGACCTCGCCATCCTCCTGCTACTGTTTGGCGTCAGAGAAGTGTCGAAACTGTTTGTCACACAATGACCGTAGCCATCTTCGTCCCCCTCACTGGGTCCTCGGTCCGTCAGCACCTATAGCGAAGGCACCTTTTCCAGACTCGCACGGATCGCCTCCTCCGGGTACTCGAAGTCCTCCAGGCTATTGGCCAGATGCTGTTCGTAGGCGGCCAGATCGAAGTGGCCGTGCCCGCACATGTTGAAGACGATAACTTTACTCTCGCCGCCCTCCTTGCACGCCAGCGCCTCCTGCATCGCTCCCCAGATTGCATGCGCCGGTTCGGGCGCCGGCAGGATCCCCTCCGCACGCCCAAAGGAGACCGCGGCATCGAAAATCGCCCGCTGCTGAACGTTGACCGCCTCTATCAACCCCGCGTCATGCAGCGCACTCACCTGTGCACTCATGCCATGATAGCGTAGTCCCCCAGCGTGGATCGGCGCCGGCACAAAGTCGTGTCCTAGCGTGTGCATCTTGATCAACGGTGTCATCTGTGCTGTGTCGCCGAAATCATAGGTATAGACCCCGCGCGTCAGGCTCGGCGCAGCTGCCGGTTCCACTGCAACCACGCGGGCCTTCCTGCCGCCGCTGATGTTCTCCTTCAAAAATGGGAACGCAAAGCCGCCAAAGTTGCTGCCGCCCCCCGTACAACCGACCAGCACGTCCGGCCAGTCCTCCCCGAATGCCTCCAGCCCGCTGATCACCTCCTGCCCCACGACCGTCTGGTGCAGAAGCACATGATTCAGCACCGAGCCAAGCGAATACTTCGTATCCTCACGCGTCGCCGCATCTTCCACCGCCTCCGAGATCGCAATCCCCAGGCTGCCCGTGCTGTCCGGATTCTCCGCCAGAATCTGCCTCCCGGCGTTCGTGTCCTGGCTCGGGCTCGGTACAACCTCCGCCCCCCACGTCTCCATCATGACCTTCCGGTACGGCTTCTGCTCATAGCTGACCCGCACCATGTAGACCTTGCACTCCACCCCAAAGACCTGGCACGCGAAGCTGAGCGCACTGCCCCACTGTCCCGCACCCGTCTCCGTCGCCAGGCGCGAGACGCCCTCCTCCTTGTTATAGAAGGCCTGCGGCACCGCCGTGTTCGGCTTATGGCTGCCCGACGGGCTGACACCCTCGTACTTGTAGTAGATGCGCGCCGGAGTATCCAGGGCCTTCTCCCATTCATGCGCCCGGATCAGAGGCGTCGGCCTCCAAATACGGTAAACATCCTGCACCGGCTCAGGAATCTCGATGTAGCGCTCGGCGCTGACCTCCTGCAGGATCAGCGACATGGGAAAGAGAGGCGCCAGGTCCTCCGGCCCAATCGGCTGACCTGTACCCGGATGCAGCGGCGGCGATAGTTCAACCCCCGCGGCCGGCAAATCGGCGTTGATGTTATACCAGTGAGTCGGCATCTCCGACTCATTCAAGATCACCTTCTTCTGTCTGCTCATTTCTGTGCTCCTATTGTGTTGCTGACGAATACCGTCTTTCGCACTGACCAATTTGCCGCTGTACTGCTGACGACTACATTGCCGGAAGTAAGATCAAAAAGACCTGCCGCATTCGCGACAGGCCTTGACACAAATCCACTTCAATCTGCGATCAGTTCAGGTGCGCCTGAATCTTACCTAACAGTTGGCCTTTCTGCTGAAAACCAACGATCGTCTCCACCTGCTGGCCGTCTTTGAACAACATCAGCGTCGGAATGCTCATCACGCCAAATGCCATCGCTGTACTCTGATTCTCGTCCACATCGAGCTTGCCGATCGTCAGTTTGCCGTCAAGCTCGGTAGCAATCTCATCCAGAACCGGTGCGATCATCTTGCAGGGACCGCACCACTCCGCCCAGAAATCCACCAGTACCGGGACTTCCGATTGGATGACTTCATCCTCAAAATTCGCGTCCGTCACAACAACAGTGTTCGCGCCCATTTTCTTGTCTCCTACTCCTGTATGCGAGCGTACAAACTGCAACTTACCGGTAGGTCCATCTTGAACTTGCCCAACACTACCTATCGTAACAAGCAACGTCCGGCATCGCTGTAGACTAACCTACAAAAATATACTAAGCCTAACGGAAGTCAAAAGTCAAAATAACACCCCGGCCGATTCTTACAGTTCTCGCAACGACTAAGCCACATTCATTCCGCCATCAACACTGGCGCAGGGGAAGCGGCAGTTTTCTCTCCTCACTCCTCTCTCCTCGCTTTTGGGCGGTCGGGCCTATTCGGCCCTCCCTTGTGCGGGGGCTCCGCCCCCGCCACGCCCCCTCTCCTCAAACCCCCCGCCGCAGCCAGTGTGCGGGTAATATGACCTTGTCGACCCGCTGCGACCCGTGCATCCCCCACCTGGTTCCTCGTTCCACCATCGTGCCTACCCGACAGTGCTTACCACCCACTCCCCGTCCCAACCCACAACCCACAAACCACTAACCACTACAGTTCTAACCCCTCGCCCCCAGCCCCTGACCCCTGCAGTTCGCGCCACCGCCCACGCGGGGAGAGACCTGCTGGGCACCGCAGGTGTCGCCCGACGAGAGGAGATCGACCCGCCGCGGGGACTGACCTGGAACCGGATTAACTGCGCGGCCGACGGCGGGCTTATGCAGCAAGAGGAGACCGTCTGGGGTTGCGTCGAACTGCGAGACGCCGCTGCAGCTTCAGCGGGCCGCGCGTTGCGGCGTGCGCGGCGTCGGGAACGCTGCGCACGGACCGGACGTTTAAGGGGCATTGAAGTGGGCCCCAAAAACTGGACCACGAGCTAAGGTGTATAATGGAGCAGATCACCAATCACGTGGAGGGCCAGTTCAATGGTCAGGAAACGACGTCGACACACGGCAGCCTAAAAGTTTAGGGTTGCGCTGGAAGCGCTTGAAGGCAGCAAATCGATTAGCCAGTTATCGAGTGTACACGAGATACATGCCAATCAGATAGGAGCCTGGAAACGGCAGATGCTGGAAGACGGGCCCCGCGTCTTCGCGAGCAACGGCGAGCGCAAGCATCGGGAGCAGGAGGCGCAGGAAGCAGAATTCTATGCACTGTTCGGGTGTCTTAAGCATGAGTTACATCTTCCCAAACCACCTATAGGAGAATCATTGAATTATGATTGAACTAGGTAGAAGGTGCGAAACCGGAAAACATGCAATCGAATCTCCAGCGATGCTGTTCGGACGGCTGGTTGCAATGGAATTGATCACGATCACCCTCTGTGAAGCGATGCTAAACGAAAAAGACCTCTCAGTTGTGCGAGGACAACTTATGGAACTCTACACTACGTCAGAGGAGACCATAGAGACGCAAATATCGAATCACAGTGAAGACCAAATCTCACGCATAGCAAGTCGAAAGAAGAAGGCGAGTAGTGACGCATTCAGGGATTCCATTAACCAGTTTCTCAACTATTGGGACGACAATTTGCTGGACTGAAACCTGACCTGTGAGCTTGGCCCAAAAACTGGCCCACAGGCACAGGTATATAATGGAGCAGTTCTCCAAGGCTGGACATTTGGGCTAGTCGAAGGTGACGCACGATCGCCTGTGAAGTGGCGCAGACGCCTGCGAGGGCGGGGGGAGAATCAGCGGTGGCCATCGCGTGACCAGCGAATTGGGAAAGATGGAATAACTTTCGGAATGAGTGAAGGAGCTACCAAGCTATGCCGTTAGCGGGCGGCGCAGCCGAAAAGTATGGCAACCGGTACGAAAGACGTTGGACTGTGGCACGCCTGCTGGATGTCATGGATGGAAAGAATGACTCGATACGTCTGGAACCTCCTGAACCAGAAGGACAAGGGTTCGAGTTCTGGACCAAAACTCAAGATGTCCAAGAATACCACCAAGTAAAACGACAACGTTCAGACGGACAATGGACACTCCCCGCCTTGATAAGAGAAGGAGTTCTGAGCAACTTCATTGCAAAACTCCGGGACGACCCGAAGGCGCGTTGCGTATTCGTCTCAACCACCTCGGCCGACCCTTTAGCTGAGCTATCTGATAGAGCTCGAGGGGCAATATCTTGGGAAGAATTCAACACAACTTTTCTTCGCGCCGACGAACAGAGAAAGGACTTTGATCGTTTTCGGCAGTCTCAACCAGACGTGCCTGAGGAGGAGATATACGAACAGTTAAAGCGCGTCTACATTGAAACGATCGGAGAATCCTCCCTCCTCAACTTGACTGAAAGCCGTGTATCAATGCTGGTCGAAGGAAATGCCGCAAATGTTGTAGACGTTTTGGCTGAGATGGTCTCAGATAAAGTCCACCATGAACTCACAGCCTGTGTTATCTGGAACCATTTGCAGTCCAGAGGATTTAGTCGTCGCCATTGGGACAGATCCCCTAATGTTCTGAAGGCTGTAAGAGATGCCAATCAGCATTACCTTAACTTCCTACGCGGTCAAACCATCGCTCATTCCATCCTCCCACGCCAAGAGGCTCGAAGAGTCCACGACCTCCTGGAAGATTCCGACGGGAAAGCTGGTGTTCTGTTGACAGGAGGGGCGGGCATCGGCAAGAGCGGCGTGATGCTCCAGGTGGTTGAGGACCTCCTCTCCGCGAACACTCCTGTAGTGGCCCTTCGCGTCGACCGGTTGAAGTTCACCCTGTTGCCAGATGAAGTCGGCCAGCAGATTGGACTCCCCGACTCTCCCGCGAATGTCCTTGCCGCTGTGGCTAAGGGAAGGCCCTGTGTCCTTGTCCTAGACCAATTGGATGCTTTGAGTATCGCCTCAGGCCGGAATACCGATCTCTTCGACTGCGTCCATGAAATCGTGCTTCAGGCGCAAGCCCATCCCAATATGCGTATCCTGCTGGCTTGCCGCAAATTCGATCTTGAAAACGACGATCGTCTGCGTCGACTTACGGGCTCAAGAGGAGTCGCCGAGACCTTAGTTGTTGAGCGGCTGACGCATGAAACCGTACGTGAAGTTGTCTCAGGGTTCGATTTGGATGCGAACTCGCTCAAATCCAAACAGCTGGACCTATTGTCGCTCCCATTACATCTGAAGCTGCTATCGGAGTTGGCGGAAAATGAAGAAACCCGTGCCCTGAATTTCGAAAAGGCTCAGGACCTTTACGAACAGTTTTGGAAGTATAAGCGACGAATCATCGAAAAGAGGCTTGGCCGGCAGGTGCAATGGTCCAAAGTGGTGTATGCCCTGTGTGACCATATGCACCAGCGTCAAACGTTGAGTACGCCGGAGGCAATTGTGGAGGATTTGTACGGCGACGCCGAGGCGATGGTGTCGGAGCATGTTCTTGTCCTTGATAACAAGCGGTTCTCCTTCTTCCATGAAGGATTTTTCGATTACGCATATGCCCGGCGTTTTGCGAGAGATCCGCAGAGCCTATTGGCCCTGCTGGCGAGCGGTGAACAACATCTGTTCCGACGCGCGCAGGTACGGCAGATATTGCTTTACCTGCGTGATACAGATTTCAATCGGTATATCGCCGATCTCGAAGAAGCTCTCTCTAGTCCTGGCGTACGATTCCACATCAAGCAAGTTGTCTTTGCCCTCCTGGCCGATCTGTCGAAACCGAAAAAGGAAGAATGGGACGTTCTATCCCGTTTCGCTGGAAAAGACTTCAGCGATCCCCTGACACGACTTGCCTGGGAAACAGTGCGCCGTCCTCCCTGGTTCCAGCTGGTGGACTCCCTGGGCTTGGTGCAACGGTGGCTGGATGACCCGGATGAGTCCTTCGTTGACCGGGCTGTCTCGATCTTGAACGTAATTCAGAGGGAAATGCCCGACAGGGTGGCGGACATCGTAGAACCCTACGTCGGCGTGTCAGAACAATGGAATAGCCGCTTACGCCACTTAGCGCTGTGGGGAGACTGGAGTCAAGAACGGCGCTACCTCGATTTGGTATTCCAGTTGATAGATGTAGGTGTCCTCGACGATCTACAAGGCGCTTCAACAGCCAATAGCGACTTCTGGAGCCATCTATATAGATTCCAACCCAGTCACCCGTCGTGGGGCTGTGAGGCGGTCGGTCACTACCTCAACCGTCGGCGGCGATTGAGCCTCAGGGCAGGGCAACCCAATCCCTTCGACTACAAAGAAGGCGCCATCGCAGACAGCCAGTTTGTTGATGACACACTAAAGGAACTTGCCGGCAATGCCCCGGAGTCTTTCGTCCGCGAGGTCATGCCGTTCATGCAAGCTGTCATAGAGGACTGTGCTTCGCAAGAGCATGCCGGCCTTCGGAAAGACTCTGTCTGGTTCATGAGGATCTTTCAGGATGAGCACGGTATAGACGCCGCTCTGTTAAGCGCTATGGAAAAGGCCCTGTCCGAGCTCGCTGTGCAACGTACGGACTTATACCGCTCAGTGATAGAGCCCATACGCGAATCTCCGTTCGAGACAATTCAATACCTCCTGATCCGAAGCCTTGCTGCTAACGGACCTTCATTTGCGGACGAGAGCGTAGACCACCTTTGCCAAAGTCCAGAACGCTTCAAGATAGGTTACTCGTCAAATCCATATTGGGCATCGCGGCAACTGCTCGAATCCATATCGCCCCATTGTTCTGACGAGAAGCTCGTGCAGCTGG
>DAOUHY010000170.1:0-3165 GCA_034428435.1 Caldilineaceae bacterium
TCGCGGCCTGCTGGACGGCGAGACGGTGACCCACAGCGGCCGTTTCTACAAGCTGGTGGAGGCGGAGCAGTTCCCGCGGCCGTTGCAGAGCCGCCTGCCGATTCTGATCGGGGGGCAGGGGCGGCGCAAGACGCTGCGCACGGTGGCCATGTACGCCGACATGTGGCACACACAGCACGGCTCGCTGGAGAAGATACGGGCCAGCGATGCGGTGTTGCGTGCGCACTGCGCGGACGTGGGCCGCGATCCGGCCACGATTGAGCGGCTGGCGAGCAAATGGGTCACAATTCGGGACGACCCTGACAAAGCCCGGCATGAACTGGAGGCGTCGCTGCGGCACCATGGACTTGAGGAGTACGAGCCATCGATCCTGGCGGCGGGGACGCCGGCCGCGGTTGCCGAGTCATTGCGGGGGCACATTGAGGCCGGATTTACGCACCTGCTGTTCAGCTTGCGTGCGCCGTTTGACCACGTAACGATCGAGCGCATGCCGGAGGTGCGGCGTCTGCTGACAGCGGATGGGAAGTGACGACTGCAAGCCGGAATTTCCCTGCGCCGGTTCCAAATTCGACTTGGACTGGACAAGGAAAAGGACTCTGACCCCTGTGCCCGGCGACGTGCTGAGGCACAACCGGATCTACATTGATCAAGCCACAAACTACCCAACACAGGAACCATGAAAGGAGAAAGTCTACCATGGCAGACGGAATGAGGTACGTATTCAAGGTAACCGATGTTCCCCTGATCCAGTCGCCTGACGGCACGATGCAGGACAGCGTCATGATCACCGAGAACACGTGCGGCTCGGACCAGTACACGGCGGGCCTGTTCTGGGTGCGCCCGGGCACGCACGGCCACTCCGACGTACATCCGGGGCAGGATGAGGTCTACTACATCATTTCAGGGCGCGGGATCCTGCACCTGGAAGGGGTGGAACATCGGATGGAGGCGGGTGATGTGGTGTTCGTACCGAAGGGCCACGAACACTCCGTCTCCAACGACGGCGATGAGGTGCTCAGCCTCTTCTGGGCGATTGGCGAAGCGTGGAGCAAGCTGCCGGAGATCCGGGACGAACTGAGCACGTGGCCTGAGATCCCCGCGGACCAGGTTTGGTAGACGGCGGCTGGTAATCGGCAGTCGGTAGCGGACAGGTCTTACACCGGCAAGCAGCCACTGGGGTTGGGAGATGGTCCGATTCTGCATCTTCGGCGCCGGGCAGATGGGAAACCGCCATGCACGCACGCTGGCGGAACATCCCAAGGCGGAGGTACACAGCGTTTGCGATCTGCTGCCGGACGCTGCGGCCGACCTGGCCGGCCGCCACGGCGCCATAGCCGTATCCGACCGGGAGACGGCGCTGGCCGACCCGGCGGTGGATGCGGTGGTCATCACCACACCGGCGAGCTCGCATGCGGAGCTGGTGGTGGCGGCGGCACGCGCGGGCAAGGCGATCTTCTGCGAAAAGCCGCTGGCGGAAGATATTCCCACGGCGCGGGCTGCGGTCGAAGAGGTCAGAAAGGCGGGTGTGTCGAGTTTCATGGGTTTCATGAAACGGTTCGAGCCAAGCCACCTGGCCTTAATCCAGGCTGTGAAGGCCGGAGAGATCGGTGACGTCGAGCTGGTGCTGCTGACCAACCGCGATCCGAAAGTGACGCTGCTCGAGCTGAGCCGGGAGACACATCGCACAGCGCCCTACACGTTGCTGCGTGAATCGACGGTGCATGACTTCGACCTGGCGCGCGCCCTGCTGGACGATGAACCGGTGGAGGTGTACGTGGCGGCCTCAAGCCTGGTGGAGCCGGAGCTGGGCAGATTGGGCGAGGTCGACGCGGCGATGACGACGATGAAGACCGGCCGCGGGGCGCTCTGCCACATCAACAACATCTGGCGCACGACTTACGGTTATGACCAACGATTGGAGGTGCACGGCGTTAAGGGGTTGCTGCGGGCTGAGAACAGGCCGGAAACCAGCCTGGTGCGCTACACAGCTGATGGCGCGTTGCACGACAGGCTGCACTCTGGCCCCCCCGACGGTTCACAGTTCTACCTGCACAAATATGCGGCAGCCTATCCGGCCGAGATGAACCACTTCGTCGAGTCGCTGGAAGAGGGAAGGCGGCCGATGGTCAGTGTGGAAGACGGCTATCGTTCACAGCTCCTGGTCGAGGCCGCTGTGGAATCTTTGAAGACGAACCGTCCCGTGCAGGTCGCGGAACGGTAGCACATTGACCTACCATTTATCAGAAGGTTTTTCAAGGAGGAGTCGGACAAATGTATTCGAATAAGCCCAAACTGTTCATCTTTGCAGTTGCCATTTTCGCGATCCTATTGGCCGCGTGTCAGCCGGTGGCGACAGAGCCGATGATGGCGGATTCGGGGAGCATGCTGCCGCTGGAGAAGGTGCGTTTCGGTCTGCCGGGTGCGCTGACACACTTCGACCCGGCGTTGCCGGGCGAGACGTCGGAAGGTTCGACGATCAAGCTGATCAGCGGGCAGCTGCTGCGTCTTGATCAGTACGGTGTGCCGCAGCCGGACCTGGCCGAATCGATGGATGTTTCGGAGGACGGCCTGGTCTATACGTTCACGCTGCGCGAGAACCTGATGTACTCGGATGGGACGCCGGTTACGGTCGGGGATATTGTCTACACCTGGGAGCGGATCAAGGACGCGCCGCCGACCGACAAAGGCCCGATTGCCAATGTCGTCAGCGTGGAGGCAACGGATGACAGGACGGTGGTGTGGACGTTGAGCATAGCCGAACCCTCGCTCCCGTTCTGGTTTGGACGCACCGGCTTCTCGGTCCATCCCGAGGCGCAGGTGGAGGCCGACCCGGACGGCTATTTCCGCAGCCCGGTCAGCGCAGGCCCCTACTATGTTGCCGCGGGCGAGCCCGGCGATCCAGTGGTTACGCTGAAGGAGAATCCCAACTATCAGCTCGGCCCGATGGCGGTGAAGGAGCTTGAGTTGCACTGGGTGCCCGACCCAACCTCGCGCTCACTGCTGCTGGCCACCGGTCAACTGGACTACGTTTACGAGCTGCCGCCGCAGGCGCGTGACACCTTCCCGCCGGAGGTTGAGACCTTCGTGGTGGCGCTGGGCGGTGTTTTCCACCTGAGCATCAACCAGCAGATCTCCGAAGATCACTGTCTGTCGAACCGCGACGTG
>DAOUHY010000171.1:0-29133 GCA_034428435.1 Caldilineaceae bacterium
TGGAGGGACGGGACGGTGTTGCCCACGAGGGTGACAGGCAGGGCGCCCATGCCGATGATCATCTCCTCCGGGTAGCCCTCGCCGGCCATTTCGTCAGCTGCCATGTCGCCGGAGTCGGCGGCGGGGGCGACGTTGGTGGGCGGAGAAGGGGGTAGTGTACACGATGGGTGCGGATTGTGCACAAATTGGGGGCGCGGGTGGGCGTGGGGTGGGACGGGTTTCGACGGAGTTTGACGGAGTATGACGGACTTTGACGGGGGGTTTTCTTTTTTTTTGGGCGATTTGGCTGGGTTTGGGCGCGTACGAGGTGTAACGATTGGGGCCAACCATAAACAAGAGTTGTACGGATGGTGAATTGGTGGGACGTGGTTGGCGGGAAATGTCGGGTCATGTCGGGTGAAGTAGGGTGAAGTCGGGTGAAGTAGGCGTAAGTCGGGTAATGTAGGGTGAAAAATTTCTCTGGTCGTTTTTGTTGTGGTTACGCTTTTGCATCGGTTTTTTCGGTTTCGGGGGTCTGTTTTCGGTGCTGGCAGGTGCTCTGCGTTGGTCGTCCACTGCTGTGACGGGCGGGAGGCTCGTGGCGGTTGGGTGGGGGTGGGGGGTGGGGGGCGGGTCATGTCGGGTTGGGTCGGGATATGTCGGGTCAAGGTCGGGTTGGGTCGATCCGGGTCGTGGGGTTTTCTCTTTTTTTGGCGTTGGTGTGGTTGGGTTTGGGCGCATACGAGGTCGAACGAGTGATGAACAAGAGTTGTGCGGACGGTGAAATGGTGGGACGTGTTTTGGCGGGAATATGGCGGGAATAGCGGGAATGGCGGAAATGTCGGTCAAAAGCGGGCGATAATTTTTTCTGGCCGCTTTTTGTTACGATTTTGCATCGGATTTTCGGTGCCGGGGGTCTGTTTGTGGTGCTGGCAGGTGCTCTGCGATGGTCGTCCACTGCTGTGACGGGCGGCAGAGTCATGGCGGTTGGTCGGCGGTGGGGGGTAGGGGGTCGGGTCAGGTCGGCCCAGGTCGTGTGGTTTTCTCTTTTTTGGCGTTGGTCTGGTTGGGTTTGTGGGCTGTTGGTCATTGGTTGGTTGCGGTGCTGTGATGGGTGGGTGTTTTTGTTTGGGGGGTATTATAGCACGGATTTGGGGTGTTTTTTGGTGCGATTTTGGGGAATTTTTGGATTGGGTGGGGTGGGCGGGGTAGGGATTGGGTCTTATGCGACAGGAGAGAATCTGTAACCGATTTTGGTGTATTTTCCCGAAAGCGGGCGAAAAATGTGCAAACCCTTTCAGAATATGGTAGGCTCTAGTCCCCCCGATTTTAGATCCTATATTGGTTGCATCCTTTCTTTGAAAGGCCCCGGTCCATGTTAAGGGTAATCAAGTTCGACACTTTGGCAACAGCTGACCTTTTGGTGGATGCGGTTTATGAAGGAGAAGCAGGGAGTCAGCTATCTGGGGAGCCATTGTCCAAGGTGATTCCAGGAGCCTCGAACCAGGGAGGTTTCAGGGCATCGGGTAAAGGCCCAGATAAGAAATTTGTGGTGCTCTACACGACTTTGGAAGATAAGACCTGGCCTGACAGTATAGACTCCAATTCTGGCAAACTCGTTTACTACGGAGACAACAAGAAAGCAAAATACGAACTGCACAAGACACCACTTGGCGGCAACCGCATACTTCAGTACGTTTTCGCTCTGCTCCACGATAGCCCTCCACAGCGGGAGCGAATCTACCCTTTCTTTGTATTTCAAAAGCATCGAACACCCGTTAGTGCTAGGTCTGTCATGTTCAGGGGATTGGCTGTTCCGGGCTGTGCAGATATGTCTGAAGCCGATGACTTGGTGGCGGAGTGGCGAACTTCCAAGGGTGAAACGTTCCAAAACTACAGGGCCACGTTTACCATCTTGGATGCTCCTCGAATCAGCCGCGCGTGGATAAACGATCTGAAAATTGGAAGGGTCCCATCACCACACGCGCCCTTAGCCTGGCGTGAGTGGGTCGAGACAGGAAAGTATCGACCGCTTATCAGTTCGGGGCCAACAGACCGACAAGTAACAGATGTAGGCGGCCCTTCCCGCATCCTTCAGCCTTCTCTAGATTTCAAGCCCAAGAGCCAGTACGATTTCGGCGTCGATAGTGATATGACCGAAGCTGGACCGGAAGAAAGATTCCCTCTGGTCGAGCATCAGCCCCATGGCGCGCAGGACCTGCAAGGAGAGGAAGACAACCACAATTGGACTGGAGAGAGTAAGTCAGAGAAGCTTTTCAACAGGATTCTTGATGAACAGCTCTCCTCCAGTCCACGAAGCCTTTCTGATTCTCAGATTGTTCAGCAAAGCACTCCGCGACAACTAGATAGGAAAGAGATAACCCGAAAGTTTGAATCTCTGAGAGTATGGCAGAGAGGCGACGAGAGAGCGCCTCATAAGCCTTTGCTGATTCTGTATGCGATCGGCAGGCTTCTGCATGGTGCGCAACGCTTGCTTCCCTTTTCCGAGGTAGATGAGAAACTCGGGAACCTGTTGCGGGAGTTTGGACCCAAAAGACGGACCTATCACACAGAATTCCCGTTCTGGAGACTACAGAACGATGGAGTCTGGGAGATACCCGAAGCAGATCTTATTAGTCAGTCACCAAGGGGAGATGTAACAAAGAGGGACCTTGATGTGTACGAAGCTTCAGGAGGATTTACTGAAGACATTGCTCGGCAATTTCAGGACGATCACGACCTGGCACTGCGCATCGCACAGGGCATATTGGCCGCTCACTTCCCACCTTCGATCCATGAGGACATTCTGCAGGCTGTCGAGATTGAGTTGCCTCTGGCAGGAACCGTCCATGTCAAACGAGACTCCGACTTCCTGGAGAATGTTTTGAAAGCCTATGAATATAGATGCGCCGTTTGTGGTTTCGACGTACGTCTGCGCCACCAACCCGTTGCGTTGGAAGCTACCCATATTAAGTGGAAGCAAGCTGGGGGCCCTGACTCACAGACGAATGGACTGGCGCTATGTGTGCTCCACCAGAGGCTCTTTGACCGCGGCGCCTTCACCTTGTCCGAACAACTGCAGGTCATGGTATCTGATGAAGCAAACGGATCGGATGGCTTCCAAGAGTGGCTGATGCGCTTCCATGGCCAGCAGCTCAAGTTCCCTCAGAGGCAGTCCTATTACCCGGACGAAGAGTACGTTACCTGGCACGTCAAGGAAGTCTTTCAGGGGTACTTTCGTGAACTGTAATTTGCGTTAGCTCTCCTGTCTCCTGCAACTTTCCAGCCGGAATCTGTACGCTCCTAAGAAAGCAGCGTGGCTTACATTGATTCTGGTCAACTGTACCCAAAACGCCGTCCCAATTCATCGTCGGCTTTAAGGTGAACACCCGAGAGTTTTGGTGGCACACTTTGGCCCTCTCGATAGACTTTGCGATTGGGACATCTATAATGGGCTCTATTTCCATTTGCAATTCTAACTCCAGGAGAAGCATAAGTGAACAGTTTGGAACAAGCATTCAGCGAAACCGAGAGAGCCGCAGAGTCAGCGCTCAAAGCAGCAAGAGGACTGACCACGCAGACCCGGGCGCTAGAGCGGGCCGCCAAGACAGGAAACATTACCGCGATAAAGAGAGAACAGAAGAGGCTTACTGAGGCCCTTAGCGCTCTACAGCAAGAAGTGTACAACGCGGCGTCATCTTGGCCATTCTCGGACGAGGAGGTGGAACGGTACCTCGAAGAACGATATACAGATGAGCTCCGGGACGCTGCTGCCGATGTTGGCCTCAGTGTGCACGAACGTGATGGAAATGTGTTTTCCTACCCCTCTGTATTGCGCGTACTCCCGCGTGAAAACGCAGTTAGGGTTGATAGGAAGAAGAATTCTACAATTCGACCGACCCACTTGGCGGAAATGCTTCTCAAGAATCAGACAAAGACCAGCGGTTTTTCGTCCGACAGGTTCCTGGAGTCTCTCTATACAGTTTACACCGGCATATTAAGCAGAGAGGATTCTGGTCGTCTAATGAAAAGCACCGGAATCGTTGTACCTTTGATCAAGATATACGGTCTCATTACTGCCTTGCCTGGCGCCAACCGCGAATATGACCGCAGCGATTTCGCGAGGGACATTTACATGCTTGACGAGAAAGGACCTCGCCGAACGCGCCGAGGCGCCACAGTTTCCTTCCCATCCTCCACAGGGACAAGGCGACGATCCAGTGACTTGTTCACCTTCGTAGGACCTGAGGGGCAGAGCGTTGAATACTACGGGCTAAGGTTTAGCGAGGATATCTGATGTCGAACACCATACCAATACAGGAGTGGCTGCATTTCATCGATAGCGAGTATTTGTCCACTTTCATAAAGGACGGCGGGGCATCGGTGAAATTTGCAGTTACGCCCGAGCAGAGGAAACCTGAACTCTATCGTGCTTTGAAAGCACAATGCCAGGAGCTGGATTACATTTTCGTTGAGTTGGACGCTATCACAAGCCGTGTTCATATGCCGCAGGACTTATTTTTCGCCCTGGCCAGGCAGATTGACTGGCGACTCCTCGCGCGACGAATGGTCCTGCGGCTGGCTGAAGAAAGGGGGTTCCACGTAGATGAAATTGATTTGACGGATAACTCCGAAAACATTTTCCGTGCCTTGGGCCTTGCCAACAAGCTCGACGCGAGGTTCATCCTTCAGGACATACGGCGAGCCATAGAAACGAGAGTCTATAAGAACCAGCACATGGCAAGAGATTTCAAAGTTGCTATGACGCACCTCTGCACAAACATGGGTTCTGGGGAATCTACTCAACCTCTTTTGGACTGGCTTACCGGTGAAAACACGCGAATCGGCAACGTTCGGACATTTTACATCCGCACCAGTATCAACCGTACTACGGCTCGGCACTTCATTGAATCTGCAATGTATTGGGTACGTCACGTGGGGTTCGCCGGAACAGTCGTGCTGCTGGATAACACCCGTGTTACAGTGGGGCGCAACCCCAGAGACGGGAAAAGATACTATACGCGCGCTATGACGATTGACCACTATGAGCTTTTGCGCGAATTTATCGACGACGTTGATCGACTTACAGCGACCATGATCGCTATCGTAACTAACATCGATTTTGTTGACGACCTTTCAATAAGAAGTTGGAAAATCTATCCGGCGTTACAGACCCGAATAATGGACGACGTACGCGACAGAAATCTTATCAATCCTGTTGCTGCACTAATGAGGCTTTCATAAAGGAGGCTCGCCATGTCACCAGACGCTTCGAACAATTCGTCGGTTGCCATGCGTCTAGCTCTAGAAGCATTGCGTAGCGGTGTGCCCAACCGAGCAGCCGTGAAAATTCTTGGCTGTAACCAACCTCATGTTGAGAGTCGTTTTATCGAGATGTTGGGAGAGTCCCAAGAGGAAAGCGGTTCTAAGCAAAATGCACGGGGAATGCTGGTTTCGGGCGACTTTGGTTCGGGAAAGTCACACCTGTTAGTTCACTTGGAACAGCTCGCGCTTGAACGCAATTTTATATGCAGTAAAGTGGCAATCAGCAAAGAAACACCATTGTATCACCTGGGCAAAGTGTTTACTTCTGCAATGGAAAGCGGGCGTCTTCCAGATCGTAGCGGCAGGCTTGTAGAAGAACTTGGACAGTCACTAAGTCCTGATTCGGAAGAATATGCAAACTTCTTCAAGTGGACAAACGAGGCTGCAGCCAACGGCGAAATCAACCTACTATTTCCAGCCAGTTTATTGGTCCACGAAAGGGTCGACGACCTGTTTCTGGGCAATGAGATCGAGGCATTCTGGGCAGGGAGCCGAATCTTGAAGTCCAAGGTTAACGATGGACTGCGTCAAATCGGCCAATATCAGAACTTCCGATTTAGGATGCCTAAAGTAGCCGAATTACCTCCTCAGCAGTTGCGTTTTGCTCTCGAATTGATAAAGGGGGCGGGATATCGCGGATGGGTAATATTGCTGGATGAGATCGAATTAATCGGGTCATATTCGTTACTTCAGAGAGGACGTTCCTATGCTGAAGTGGCGCGCTGGATGGGACAGGTATCTGGAGAAGAGTACCCTGGTCTTATTGTGGTGGGAACTGTAACAGACGATTTTGCCTCGGCGATCATAAGCCCTGACGGTCAGAAGAAGGATCGCGACTACATCGGGCCGAAAATGGAAGCAAATCAGAGATACAGTAGTATCGCTGGCCGCGCCGTAACCGGTATGCATTTGTTGGAACGGCAATGTGTGCCTCTTAGACCGCCCGAGAGTGACGATGTGGCCGCTACCGTAGAGAAGCTCCAGACATTGTACAGCGACGCGTACAGTTGGGAGGCACCGCCGATCGATGCGCAGGCGGGCGGAGCTGGAATTTACGGACGGATGCGCTATCAAGTCCGTCGTGCAATCAACGAATGGGACCTATTGAGGCTAAGACCAGATTCCAGACCTGAGACAGAGGCCCTTGAATTTACGACTTCGTATGAAGAAAACAGAGATTTGGAAGCCCCAGCCCATGAAGGCGATGCTGAATAAGGTCGGCAATGGCTATCCCCTTCGATGACTTGACCGAGCCCCACATCGACGACTCGGTAGCTTGGCTGCGATTTGTTGCCGAAGAGGAAGGTGACGGGATTCGGGGCGTGCTGTTCGAAACGTCTAGTCTGGGGGATCCTTTAAGCTTTTCATTTACTCGCGCTGACCTCAGCGTCCAGTCCTCGTCCCATTCGTATACGGTGGACCGGCGTCAGGCGGTCGTCTTTTCCCTCACGAAAACTCTCTTGAGGTCGGCAACGGGTTCGCCGACGCTGATTCTCGGCTTAGCAGACGAGATTCCGCCATGGATAGTTCACGAAGCCTTGCGGGTGAGTCTGCCTTTCTGCCGCGTCAATTTTGGTAGCGAGAGTGCCCCACACTTAATGTGGGCGGCAGAACAACCTCAGGAAGGCACGAAAGCACATCAGTCTCTTGATAGGATAATGCGAAGGGACGACCCCTTTGAGGCTTTCACCCGCGCCGCGAAATGTCTGAGCAAAGCGTTCGAGTACAGACGCGTTCGCGGCATCACCACTTTTACTGGATTGAACACAGTTGTAAATCTTTGTCGCCCTGAGGTCGAGAATGAGAGCAGTCACCTATCTCCTGCGGAGCACCTTTGGGAGTTGCTGGAGTTAGGTCAGGACGATGGCTGGCACGAACAGAGTCCTTTACCCGCGCCTTGGGTCTCGCAGATGGAGTGGCCAGGGGAGTTGATGCCATTTCAGATAGATGGTGTGCGCGCGTTGTTGGAAATGAATCATCTGCTCTTGGCAGACGATATGGGACTTGGCAAAACAATACAGACAATTGCTGCAATCCGGATTCTGCGCGCGCGCGGAGAAATAGAATCGTGTCTTATCATCGCGCCGGCCAGCGTATTGAACCAATGGCGTCGGGAGATTTCAAAATGGGCCCCGGAACTTACCGCCATTATTGTTCGTGGGCCGGCACACGACCGCAGTTGGCAGTGGCTGGCACAGACAGACGTTAAGCTGGTCAGCTATGGCGTACTACGCCAAGATGCTGAAAGGCTTGTTGAAATGCGCCCATCTTTGCGCATGTGGGATGCAGTCGTGGCTGACGAAGCCCAGCGGATCAAGAATCGTAACGATACGAGCGACGCAGCCAAGAGTCTTCAGAGGGCGCGGTCATGGGCTTTGACCGGCACGCCCATTGAGAACAATGAAGAAGAGTTGGCTTCGATAATGGAGTTTATCGATCACGATGAGGTGAGTCCGTCCAAACGGTATTTTCCGGGGATAGAATTACTAAGCCGTCACAAGGAAGTCCAGTTGCGACGCAAAAAGAATGATGTTTTGAGAGACCTCCCTCCGAAACTGGAAACTAAATTGGCGATTGAGTTGGGTGCTAAACAAAATGCCAGCTACAGAAAGGCCGAAGAGGAAGGAATCGTTTATCTTAAGTCCCTTGGCGCCGAAGTCAGGGTGCGGCATGTACTTGAGCTGATTACGCGGTTGAAGCAGATCTGCAATTTTGACCCCGTGACTGGCGAGTCTAGCAAGCTCGACGACATCAAAGAGCGATTGATACAGTTGACGGAGCAAGGACATAAGGCGCTTGTCTTTTCCCAGTATACGACCGAAATGTTCGGAGTACAGGCAGCAGCTGAATTCCTGCGAGAGTTCAACCCAATAACTCTAACAGGAGAGATGTCTTTGGAAGAGCGGTCAGTTGCGATCGAACGATTCAAGAGTCGTGAAGAGCATAAAGCTATGGTCATATCTCTGCGCGCGGGGGGCTTGGGACTGAATCTGCAGGAGGCGTCTTACGTGTTCCATCTGGATCGCTGGTGGAACCCGGCCGTGGAGAGGCAGGCAGAAGATCGCGCACACCGCATGGGGCAGACAGTTAAAGTCAACGTGATAAAGTACTCTTGCACGGACACCATTGAGGAACGAATTGACCAGATTCTGGAACGCAAACAGAAATTATTCGATCAGCTCATAGACGACGTGTCTCTCGACCTTTCTGCAAGGATGAGCGGAGAGGAACTGTTTTCGTTGTTCGGCCTGGACCCTCCTGGCGTCAGTGGTGCTTAACTCTGCTCCCGTCGCTGCAGTAAGCTGCGGCGCGGCTCCGACCATTTCCGCTGTATTGAATGACATAAATGGGAATAGGCCGCACGACGTTGTGTGGCATTGTTTCGCTCAGGCCCTGCTCTCTTCCAATTACCAGCGCATTATAGAACTTGAAGTCCGCCGTGTATTGGCGCCGTTTCTTGACCATCGGTCTGCCCTTCCTCAGGCGTGGCAGTTCGCTCCTTTACGCACTCTAAATTGTGGTCCAGTGTGGGGCCCGCTTCACACAAAAAACTAGGAGAAAATGGCCATGTCAGAAAAAATCGAAGCCAAAGAACGGAACTTGGGCGTTATATTTTCAGATGATTTTCGTTTCGAAATACCTGATTTTCAGCGTCCGTATACTTGGACCACTGAACAGGTAAATGACTTGCTTGATGATCTAGAATTCGCGATGGGCGATGGAAGTAACGTACAAGAGAGACCGCCGTATTTTCTAGGAAGCATTGTCATCATTAAAGGAACTGAAGAAGCGAGTCAAGAGAATAGAGCCCAGATCGTTGACGGCCAACAGCGCATTACGACACTTACAATTCTAATGAGCGTATTAAGAAAACATTCCGAGAGCAGTGAGTATCAGTTTTCATTGACTAATTGTATCCGCGCCAATAGCGACATAGCTAAGGGAATAGTTGGAGAATACCGTCTTACTGTCCAGAAATCGGATGCAACTTTTTTTCGAAAATATATACAGGAAAAAGACGGCTTGTCCAGCCTTTTCAAAGAACCGCCTGCAACTATGACAGATAGCCAAAAGAGAATGTTTGAAAACGCAGGGTACATAGAGAAACGGCTTTCAAGTTCACAATACTGTAATGATCGCCGCAATTCTCTAATACAGTTCCTCGTTCAGCGTTGCTTTCTTGTTGTCGTCTCTGCTTCCGATCAGAGTTCAGCATACCGCATCTTTTCAGTATTGAATGACAGGGGGCTTGATCTGTCACCTACAGACATATTGAAGGCAAACATAATAGGCGACATCGCAGAAGAATACAGATCTCCATATGCGGAAAAATGGGTAAAGATGGAAGAAGATCTTGGCAGGGACAGATTTCGAGACCTCTTCGCCCACATACGTATGACCTATATGAAAAACAAAATGCGCGGGTCTTTACAGCAGGAGTTCCAGGAAAATGTCTTGACTAAAGTCAAAGGGGAGTGCTTTATTGACGAAGTGCTTGAACCTTTTGCGGACGCATATGAAGCAATAATTGGTTCCTCGTTTAACGGGACCGACGCCGAAAGTGTGAATAGGCGACTACGTTACCTGAATAGACTTGACAACTTTGATTGGATTCCACCATCGTTGGTGATGCTCAAACACAATCGGACCAATTCCGCAGCTCTCAGCCAGTTTTTCCGATACTTAGAGCGACTAGCTTACGGAATGTTTATCCTGAGGAAAAACATCAATCAACGCATCGCCAGGTATGCCGACATCCTTGATTTGATCGAGAGAGACGAAGGCCTTTATGAAGCGACTTCTCCACTTCAGCTTGCAGAAGACGAGAAGACTGAAATCATGGAAGTGTTGGAGGGTCCAATATACACACAATTGCGAGTGCGGAGACCACTATTATTGCGTCTGGACTGCTTGATGGCCGATCCGGAAGTTCAACATTATCCCAGTATTGTGACTGTTGAGCACGTTTTGCCCCAAAAACCAAGTGCGACGTGGTTCAAAAGATTTAAGGAGGCGGAGCGAACCAGGTGGACAGATAGACTGGCGAATCTAGTCCTTTTGTCCCGCAGAAAGAATTCCAGCGCTCAGAATTACAGCTTCTACGAAAAGAAGAGAAAATATTTCCAAGAAGGGGGCGTGGCGACTTTCGCCCTTACCACCCAAGTTGTAAGTGAAACGGAGTGGACACCAGAGGTCCTTCAGCGGCGTCAGAAGAGTCTGATTGACGCTCTAAAAGAAGAATGGTGGCTTGAATAAGTGAAGAGGGCCCCAAAAACTGGACCACGAGCTTGCGGCTATCGGAAGAGCCGCCGAGACGTCTACGATTCCAAAATGCAGCTCTAGGGAATTGTCGTAGTATCAGATCCGACTTATGTGGAAGAAATCGCCAAGAGTACTCATTGGTATTGTATAATCCCAAAAGCGTCCTGCGATTTGTAAGAGGTGATTTACGCTAGGCAATTTCTATCGCGTAAGGATTTGACAACTCAAGGAAAGAGAGAGAGATGTACACCGTAAACCCACAAGAAGCCTGGGAAGTAGAAAGCCACATTAAGCGGATTTTCGAAGCACCTTCAGTACAAGCGCGGGCCAAGGCAGTTGGGCGGCTCTTCGTGGAAGGACTGGATTTCCATTCGGCTGACAGGCGAATCAGTCTCGCCAGCGCGTCAGGCACTGTAAACCTCCCCTCAGACGCGCATCATGTAGCCTCCCTAGACACAGCCCATGTCGTCTATGTGGCCCTGAACATCCCAAGAGTCGAACGAGTACGCAAAGCGGAGGCAGCCGAAGCGGCTAAGTTGATTTCAGGCCAACTTGACGGCGACTTGCTCCTGGTCTTCACCAACACTTCAATCAGCCAACTACATCTCATCTATCCCACCTTCGTAGGCAATCGCCCTACTTTGCGGCGTATGGTCGTCGAGCGCGATTTGCCGCAGAGAACCGCAATTCAGCAGATAGCAAACATCTATCACCAGTGGCTGGCAGAGAATAGCATCCACTTCGCCCTGGAGTCGGCCTTTGACGTTGAGGCGGTTACACAACGCTTCTTTACCGAGTATAAGCGGGTCTTTGACGCCGCCATGGAGAAAATCAGGGGATTTGGTCAAAGCCAGGAGGAGAGGGAGAATAAGAAGCTTTTTGTGCAAACCCTGTTCAACCGGCTGATGTTTGTCTATTTCCTCTCGCGCAAGGGCTGGCTTACCTTCAAGAAAGACAAGGATTATCTGAACGCTCTTTGGAAAGACTATGCTGCACAAAAAGATGAAACGAGTTTTTACATTGACCGGCTTTATCATCTCTTCTTTTTCGGCCTCAACAATCCGCAGTCGCAAGACCTCAACTTTCGAGACAGTTACATGGAGTCGGTATACGGCTCCGTTCCGTTTCTTAACGGCGGACTGTTTGAGGAAACCTACCTAGATAAGCAGGTTGGCATCGCAGTACCCGATGAGGCCATCAAGCCCATACTGACTGACCTATTTGATCGCTTCAACTTCACCGTGATGGAGTCCACTCCCTTCGATATCGAAGTAGCGGTTGACCCAGAGATGCTGGGCAAAGTGTTCGAGGAACTAGTCACGGGGCGCCACGAGCAGGGTTCTTACTACACACCACGGCCCGTGGTTGGTTTCATGTGCCGCGAGGCGCTGAAGGGCTATCTTACCGGGGAGAATACTGGTATCTCGGATGAAGAGATCGCCAACTTTGTGGATACTCACGACACGCACGGTATCTCAATCACCAGCGCGCAGCAGTTGGCCGATGCCCTGAGAGAGGTTACGGTCGTTGACCCCGCCTGCGGCTCCGGGGCGTATCTGCTCGGCATGATGCAGGAACTGATCGAATTGCAGACCGTCCTCTTCAGTGATCAACTGCTGTCGGACTCTCAGACCCTCTATGACCAGAAGCTCCGGATTATCCAGCGCAACCTGTACGGTGTCGATGTTGACCCATTCGCGACCAACATCGCCATGTTGCGGCTATGGCTTGCGCTGGCCATCGAGTTTGAAGGAATACGCCCTGAGCCACTGCCAAACCTGGACTTCAAAATCGTCTGCGGCAACAGCCTGCTCGGACCGGACCCCGACCCGGAGAGCTTTGCCGATCTGTTTCGCGCCGGCGTTCATCAGGCCGCGGATGCTCTTACTGATCTCAAAAGGAAATTCATGGAGTCTACGGGGGCCGAAAAGGAACGACTGAGAAAAGGGGTAGAGGAACTTCAGGATCAACTCAAAAGCGCACGAGCAGAAGCTTCTCCACCACCAGGAGTTGTTGATTGGAGTGTCGAGTTTGCCGAAGTTTTCGATAGGCGCGGCGGTTTCGACATCGTTGTGGCCAATCCGCCCTACGTTCGTCAGGAGAAGATTGGTCCTGACAAGGATAAAATGAAGAAGGAGTACGCCAGCGCCGTCACGGGAAAATCCGACCTTTATTGCTATTTCTACGCCCGCGCTCTGCAGATGTTGCGCGATGGCGGGATGCACGTTTTCGTCTGTTCAAATAGCTGGCTAGACGTTGGCTATGGAGCGAAGTTGCAGGAGTACCTGCTGAAAAACTCGCATGTGCGCGCCGTCTACGAGAGCGCAATTGAGCGACAGTTTTCGACGGCACAGATCAACACAATTATCAGCATTATTGAAAGGACGCCGGGTGAAGGTTCACAGCACACTCGCTTCGTGTCGTTGCGAGAAGAATTCGACAAAGCACTCACGAACGAGGAAGGCCATCGGGAATTCATTGTCAGCAACGCAGATTTGATGGAAGCCGGGAAGAGTACCGCCGATACTTACGGAAAGCGAAAGTATGTTGGCGACAAGTGGGGCGGCAAATATCTGCGCGCGCCGGACATCTTTAGAACGATTATTGGAAAGGGCCGTGGCAAGCTCGTTCGACTTGGGGATATTGCCTCAGTCAAATTTGGAATAAAAACAGGTGCAAATTGTTTCTTTTGCTTGGGCAGAGACAAAATTGAGATGTGGGACATAGAGGACGAATTTCTCAAACCAGTGATGACAAGCCCTAAGGAATCCAGAAGCATTACAATCGATTTGGAGCAGTTGCCTCGCAAGCTTTTTGTGTGCCAAAAGAAAAAGGAAGACTTGGTAGATACGGCGGCGTTAGAATATATATTGTGGGGCGAATCAGAAGGATATTGCTTGCGCCCGTCAGTAGCAAGCCGCCCACTGTGGTATAACCTTGGAGATGTAAAGAAAGTGCAAACAGCGATGAACTATCAGATAGATTCAACTGCGCGCACATTTTTCGCTCCTCAAGGCTCTTTGTTCAATGACAATTTTCATGCAATTTTCGGGAAAACTGCTTCAGCAGTGAACATCTGCACAGCAATGAATTCCTCGGTCTCGCAGCTCTTGATGAATGTAATATGCAGAAAGAATTTTGGTGGCGGACTTGTCAAAATCCAGGCATATGAGCTTGCTTCCCTTCAAATTCCAGATCCTCGACTGCTGCCCAATTTCGATGACCAAATATTTAGGTCTTCTGAATGGGATGTGCTAACGCCTTCCGACGAGCGCAGGCAAATAGACAACGCAGTGTTCGATGTTCTGGATCTAACCCAAGGCGAGCGTGATGCAGTGTACGAAGGCGTAACTGAACTAGTCAAGAATCGCCGCCGCCAAGCGCAGAGTGTATGATGAGACTGAAAAAAAGAGAGTCATAGACCATGACCGAATTGATTCTGTTGGGGAGGCCAGTATGACCACCGCCGACGGCTGGCTATTGGCATTCACAGGGATTGTCGCTAAATCGACCTTCGTCTATGCCGTCCTGACTTGGCGCTTAGTTAGCGAGACCAAACGACTGAGAGTGGCACAAACCGAGCCCATGGTTTCTGTGACGTACCATCCTCGAGAAGAGTGGATAAACTTTAGTGACTTTCGTATCAAGAATGTAGGAGCTGGTCCAGCATTAGAAATCAAGTTTGAAGTTGAACCAGACTTTGAGTACGTAGGGGACAAAGGCTTTCAGAACTCAATCTCTTCCAGAACGGTTTGAAATACCTTGGACCCGGTGACGAACGTCGTTTCTTCTTGATGAGCTTGATTGAAGATGGTGCCGATAAGATTGATAAACCATTTGAAGTCAGAGTAACCTATCGTGGGACAATCGGAGGCCAGAAGACCGATAAGTATGTCATAGGCTTCTATGAGTTGGAGGGAATTATGCAATTGGGAACCCCTCCTTTTTACGAGATAGCGGACAGTCTAAGGAGTCTTGCACAATAATAAAGGCTTAGGAAGTAGACTCAATGAGTAGTGAAAGCAGGAAATTGCTCGCCGCCTGCCTCCCGCTACTCCCTTCGTCTTCTATACTCAAATGTCAAATCGGGGAGAATCTGTGGACGCATCTGAGGTTGAGAAAATCAACGAGCTCGTAAAAGCCTATCAGCAAGAGGCTTTAGAACTTAAGTATGAGAATTGGAAAGAGCAATTGGGAGTAGCAGAATATTGGGGAGATTTGCTGCAGCTATTTGAGACATATGTCTTAATGACAACAGCCAGTTTCATCCGATTCAGAAATATGTTTCTTGAACAAGCCGTGGATGATGTAACTCTTCGAGTTTTGATCAGATTGCATGCCAAAGCCTGCCAGACAGCATTGGCCATTCTTGATATATTGCAGGCTGGCTACGCAGATAGTGCTAATGTTTGCTGGCGTAGCCTGCACGAAATCAACGTAATTGCCCGTTTCATTGCGAAGTATTCCGAGGAGCAACCAGCGATAAAGATAGCGGAAAGATATCTTGACCATGACATAGTATTCCATTACAACCATGAATGCCTGGTTAGAAGGTATAAAGATCAGCAAAGGTTTGAACCGCTATCCAAGGAAAATTTTCGGAAACTCAAAAAGAGATACAGTGATCTTATTGGCCCGAGCAAGTATGGTCCCAAATTCAAAGAACCTTTGGGCTGGGCAGTGCCAATTTTGAACAAGAAGCTTTCCTTTGAGGAACTGGAAAGACACACGGAGCTTGATTATTGGAGACCTTACTATGCTGATGCAAGCGCGGAGATACATACTGCTGCAGGCAGTCTATATGCTCGTTTAGGCTTACGTCCCGGTGTTTTTGACGTACTCTTAGCTAGTCCGAGCAAAAGAGGTTTATCAGTACCTATGTCAAATACAGCACATACGTTGATGCAGATAACTGCAACGGTATTGCTAACCAAGGAGGTTACAGAGCATGCAGATAGATTGCGTGCTCTTAAGGCGTTAGTAGAAGAAATCGACACAAAATCTGGACACGCCGAGGAGGCGTTGGGGTAGAGATGATTCCTAAGACTCACGACTGTGGAGTCGACCTCATTGGTCTAGTTGGCCATGGACATGTTTGACGAAAAGTGGCACAAATATGAACGCATGTGCGAATGGTTGGGAAGAGTCAGAAGGCTTAAAGGCTTTGCCGTCCTAAATTTGCCAACTGTAGGCGAAATCTTTTGACTGAGATTCCGGTTGAGCAGACCAAATATGAACATCCTCCATGCCACAACTGACCCGCCGCTAATTGATGGACTCCAGCGCATGCTGTCCAGTTCGGAGCGGGCCGACATCGCAGTCGGCTACTTTTTCATGAGCGGATTCCAGGCCGTGGCCTACCAACTGTCCCTCCTGCAAATGGTACGAATCCTTGTCGGGCGTATTGACCGCCGAGTGCTGGAAGAAGCTTCGTTTGGCTTACAGCAGACCCAGGCGCTGGCATATCAACTGTGAGCGGGATGTGGTGTACGAAGGGGTAACGGAACTGATCGAAAATCGCCGCCGCAAGGCGCGGATTGTGTGACAGGTCTCAAATGGAACTTGACAAGATTGGATATCTATGCGAACGTTTGTACAAGTGGGAATCCTATTTGGTTCAAACAGAAACCTACTGGTCGGAATCAGACTCTTCACTCGTGAAGTTAATTTCAGTATAATTCGCCCTACAAAAGTTTCGAGGAATAAAATAGAGGTGTTCACTGATGAGTAAGCATCAAAATCCTGAAGACAATTCGGAGCGGCGTGACGAACTCTCTGTTGCCTACGTGACGGATTCCCAGGAAAAGATTGAACAGCCGACTGGAAAGTTGAAGAACGTTTTCAAGAAGATGGCTAATGAGTTAAGGAGATCACTAGACAACAATAGCGCCAAGAACTCAAACATCCCTATGGATGACAGTTCTGCGGAACTATCATCAAGAAGTGTGGATTCAAGGACAAATGACTGAACAATCAGAAAACAAGCACATATGGGAACATCTTGAACCTTGGGAGGCGTATGAGGAGAGGTCACGGGATGCAATTGGACAGCCGACAGCCAAGTTCAAGGATCTGTTTGGGACGTCGAGAGAGATCAGGGAACAGAGCACTCAGTCCAATTCCTTACAATTGCTTGGAACCAGTGGCCCACGGCTAGTAAACCGGATGGACAAAAGGCACTCGCCGAAAGACAAGCCTCCAGGAGATAAGTGGGCACTTACAAGACTCGATATACTATGGGAATCCTTGAGAAAAACAGAGCAGCTGATCTACCAGCTCATGAATTTTCTCAAGAAAGGGCGATAGGTGATTCGGCCTAGAATTGAAGTCACAAATTTGCCAATTCCTTTTCCGCTCTCAAGAGCAGAATGCTTGTCAGATTGATACCATAGCAATTGGAGCAACGGATCAATGAGTGAGCATAAACGCAGTGAAGGCAGTCAACATTAACATTATCCTGAAGAGTTTGGTAAGACCCGAGACCAACCCAATCAGCCGAAAGGCAGGATTCTGAGGACTTTTTCAGAACATCGGAACGTAACAGCGAGGCTAGCAAGCCGGCCAATATGGAAAGGTCAGCCGAAAGCAACAGATCCGGGCAAATGACACCTAACCGACCGAAATCACCCTCCGATGAGTGATTATCCAAGACACAAACTGATCTAGAGAAACATACAGAGTTCTGGGAATCCCGGGGCAAGATTCAGCAACCAGAGGGAAAGATTCAGGACTTGTTCAAGAAAATGGATTAGAATCAATACAACAGTAAGGGCAGTAGACCCTCCCCCGGTTTAGATTCATCGCAGGGTAAAGGCGCAGAGATCCTGACGTCAGAAAGAAGGGAGGAACCCCCAGGTGAGCGAACTCTCAGAACCAGGACGCAATCATAGTCCCAGAAATAGCAGAAAGGAATACAGGTCTCGAGGCAAAGTTAAGCAGCCTAAAGGCCAATTCAAAGATCTCTTCATCGGGAAATCTGGTCAGGGTCAAAGCAGTGGAAACAGCCAACCGTCCAAAACCTCTACAGCTTCCCCGAAGGGGTGAAAGCTTAGCCAGCGACCCCTATGCTTGATTCCATCCTCACCCTGGCAGTAATTGTGCTGCCAGGGTGGCTTTCAATTACCGCAAACCGACTCTACCGCCCTGCCGACGCCGAAAATCACAAATCAACCGTAATGGAATGGGGCATGGTTTTTTTCCATGCCACGGTTGTTAATGTCATTGGCGTAATTGTCGTTGCAGTTGTTTTGACTAGCCGTCCAGAACTACGAAACATTGGCCTCGACCGAATACTAACTGAAGGCCCGATTGCTTTCGTGAAGGCATCTCCATCAGATGGATTCATTGTCTATGGTCTGTATCTTCTTTGGCTGGTTATCGGTTCTACTATTTCAGGAACTGCCAACTTGCCGTCAGGTATAATCTATACCGTGGGATGGTTAGCCCATGCTGTTCGTTTGGCTCCTGATCGACTGCAAGAGGACCCGGTCTGGTATAGTGCGTTTACCATCGATAGAAGGGCTTCTGGCAAATCGAATGTGCAGTTGCGCGTTCGTATGAAAAACGGCGATATCTATGTCGGAAACTTGAGTTCCTATCCTATTCTGCCGGACTCTGAAGATGCTAAGGATTTACGCCTCGGCGATTCCATATACTATCCGGCCGGTGATGTCGACTCAGCCGAAGAATTGAGTTTCAGGGAAAATGGTGGCGGCGGCGTACTGCTAAACACGTCCAATGTGTCTAGCATTGAATATATGTACCACGACAACTATAAGACCTCCGCTCAAGAATGACCTAGCTGACACCGCACATTTCCCGTCCATAAATGAACATCCTCCACGCCACAACTGACCCGCCACTCATAGACCGCCTCCAACAGATGCTCTCTAGTTCGGAGCAGGCCGACATCGCCGTCGGCTATTTCTTCATGAGCGGATTCCAGGCTGTGGCAGACCAACTGTCGCCCCTGAAAAAGGTGCGCATCCTCGTCGGGCGCACCGACCGTCGAGTGCTGGAGGAGGTCGCGCTAGGATTGCAGCAGACTCGGGCGTTGGAGTCTCAGCTGCGGGCGGACGACACGATTCGCCGCAGCCAGCGGGAGGGGTTGGCGCTGCAGGCCGTCGAAAACATTTCAAGGGGTGTATCGGTTCTGCCGCAAACAGACGACTCAAAGGAAGCAGTTGCCACACTGCGCGAGATGATCGCGGCCGGCCGCGTCGAGGTGCGGGCCTACCTACGCAGCCGCCTCCACGCCAAAGCCTATCTCTGCTGGTACAACCAGGGGCACGCCGAACCGGGGGCTGCCGTGGTTGGCTCTTCCAACTTTACTCTCGCCGGGTTCACCGGCAACACCGAGCTCAACGTCCGCGTCACCGGCGACGCGGAGATGGACGAATTGGGCCGCTGGTTTGATGAACTGTGGCAAGATTCGGAGGACGTCAGCGATAGTCTGGTCAACGAACTGGACCGCTCCTGGGCCATCGCCAGCACTCCGCCTTACCACGTCTATCTCAAGGCCCTCTACGAACTCTACGGCATGGAGTTGGGGGCGGCCACGCCGATGCCCATATCGTCGACCGAAGTCGAACTGGCCAACTTCCAGGTCGACGCAGTCAGTCGCGCGTTGGCCATGATCGAGCAATACGGCGGCTGTTACATCGGCGATGTGGTTGGCCTCGGAAAAACCTTCATCGGCGCGGAGATTCTACGTCAGCTTCGGGTCAGCTACCCCAACGAAGGCATGCCCCTGATCATCGCGCCAGCCGGCCTGAGACCGATGTGGCAGCGGGTCAATGAGACATTTGGGCTAGGGGCGGAGGTGATTTCTCACAGTATCATCACTTCGGCACCGGATGCCGAATTTAATGAAGAGTTGGGGCGATACATCGACGTCGAGACAAACGGGCATGGGATTATTTTGGAGCAGGTGTACCCCAACCGTGGCCCGGTCCTGGTGGACGAGGCGCACAACTTCCGTAACATCAACAAGCGTTCAACAGGACTGCGCAACTACCTAGATTCTGGCGACCACAAAGTCATATTGCTGAGCGCAACGCCCCAGAATCTCGGCCCAAGAGACATCTACCGGCAACTCCGTCTCTTTCTGGATGAAACGAATCACGGCCTCAACATAGAACCGCTTGCCCTCGAAGAGTACTTTCGCAACTCCGAACTCTGGCATCGCTACCGCGCTGAGTTCGAGAATTATCGCGCCGAATTTGAGGCGTGGCAGAACAATGGGACGAAGAAGGCGCCGCCCGTCCCGCCGAATCGGCCTACAGTACCCCGCGCCGACGTTGAGCAAGTTCTTACACCGGTGTTCATCCGCCGCCGCCGCCGAGACGTCAAGGAACTCTACGCCGAGACCGCAACCATAAGCGGGCAGCCCGTTCGCTTCCCTAAACCTGTACTTTCGAACCTGGACTATCGACTGGACAAGGTGTACGCCAAGGCCGGTCCTTTTGACCAATTAGAATCTTCACTCAAAGAGCACAGAGGCGCCCGCTATCGCGTCATCGACTACATTCGGCCTGAGGCGGAAGAAAAAGAGGAGTACCGCGACCTGTTCCGGGCCAGAAACAGAATAGCCAGGTTGATGCACGTTCTCCTTTTCAAACGGCTGGAGTCCAGCATCGAGGCCTTCCGTTCCACGCTGAAAACGCTCATCAATAGCAACCATAACTTCAGGCAAGCGCTTGACAGCGGCTTCGTACCAATCGGAGACACCGCGACGCGGTTGCTCTCCGGGCAGTCCTTCGACGCCTCCGAACTGCTAGAAATTCTCATGCAGGAAGAGGAGCGCAGACGCCGGCGCAATCTGGACAGGGCCAAGCAAGTCCACGATACCACCGACTTCTTTGTCGACCGCTGGCTTGAAGACCTAGACGCCGACTACGATTTGTTGAGCGGCATCCATGATCGCGTCAAGAACATTGGCCCGGAAGATGACGACAAGCTCCATGTGTTGCAGAGATTCCTGGACAGTACCGAGGTCAGTTCGGGCAAAGTGCTTATATTTTCCGAGGCTGAAACGACTGTCGAGTATCTGTACAATCAGTTGAACCCTGAAGGCAAGGACCCTGAGATTGCGCGAATGACGGGTAGTACGCGCAACCAGGCTGAAAACATCGTTAAACGGTTTGCGCCGACTTGGAATCTCAGCCCCAACGAACGGCTTCGCGGTCCCGATATACGCGTACTGCTGGCGACAGACATTGTATCCGAGGGACAGAACCTTCAGGACTGCGCCCGCGTCCTCAACTATGATCTTCACTGGAACCCGGTCAGACTAATCCAGCGATTTGGCCGCGTCGACCGCATCGGCAGTGAATTCGACACGATTTCCCTGCACAACATGTGGCCCGATCTCGCCGTGGATACTGAATTGTCGCTCACAGACCGCCTGCACAACCGCATCCAGTCCTTCCACGACCTCATCGGCCTGGACAGCAAACTCCTGTCCGACGCCGAGAGACTGAATGGCAAGGCCATGTACCGCATTTATGAGGACAAGGAATTGCCGGAGATCGATGAGGAACTGGACGAGGTCTCTGCTAACCAGCGCGCCATCGCTTTGTTGCAGAGAATTCAGGAGCATGACCCCGATCTGTGGCAGACCATAGCCGACCTGCCTGACGGAATTCGGTCGGCTCTTCGCGTACCATCGGGACAGGCAGAGCTGCCCGCAGGCGCGTCAATACAGGTCCCGCTCGGAATAGAACGAACACAAATGGCACTGATGTCGCCACAGATAATGGAATCCAACCGCTCTCCATTTGACGATCCGCAACCCGGTGAAACGTTGGTTCTTCTCAGTGCCGGCGATGTCAAGAACTGCTATGCAGTGGACGGCGAACTCCGGTCGCGCCCTATCAGCCCTTCCCAGTTTATTGCCGCGGCAGAGTGCCGACCGGATACGCCCGCCCAGCCTTTACCGCCTCAAACGAACGAACGCGTCATGGCTGCCTTCGAACAGTTTCAGGAGGACTTGGGCAGACGATTGGGAAGGTTTCGCAGACGCGCCGACAGTCGCAACCGACGTTTCATCTCAAAGCAACTCAGAATAATCAGAAATGAATCGCGCGAAAACGGGGCCGATGTACAGCGAATCGAAACACTGCTAAACATTTTTTTGGGAGATCTGTCCCCACAGGTAGAGAATGCCCTGACCGAAATCAGGAACATGCGGCTAGACGGTCAGGCATTGCTCATACGACTCGAAGCCCTTCGCTTTCGTTACCGGCTAAACCCTCCCGAAAACTCAGATATGTCACAACTTTCAGAACCGCAGGTGGTCCGTATCGTCTGTTCCGACGGACTTGTTTGAGCAGTGAGTCTTACATTAACGGGCGTGATTGGGGTGTCCCGATCATCTCAATGAGATTTCATTTATGTGGACGAGGTGGAAGGCGCAGGACGAGGATGATATTGTGGCTGAGATTAATGAGTGGTGGGTAAACAAGCAGTAGTCAGAACTGCAGTGGTTAGTGGTCAGTTAGAGAGTGGATAATGGGGTTGGGCCCGCTATCCACTTTTTTTGTGTGCGCAGATTTTCGGGGGCGGGGGAGACTGTCCTTTGGTTGGGGGGGCGAGGGCAGGGACGAGGCCTGCCCGTACGGGAGCGTTTGAGGGGGGGAAGGGGGAGACGGCGTGGGTGGGGGGCGGAGGCAGGGGCAGGGGCTGGCACCTGCGGGGATTTGGTGGGGCTGGGGGGTGTGGGTTGGCGGAGTTCGGTCGGTTGGGCACTTGTCCAATATCGGCACCAGGTCGGCGAGGGATGTTGTAGGAGAGGGGGCGTTGCGGGGGCGGAGCCCCCGCACAAGGGAGGGCCGAATAGGCCCGACCGCACAACTGCAGTGGACAGTGGTCAGTGGTCAGTGGTTAGTGACTGCGACGATTTGATGAGGAGGGGGTGATGGGAAGCAGTGTCGCTCGGTTGAATTTAGGGTGCAGATGGGGTGTGGCTGAGTGCGGCAGAGTGGGGTCAGAAGATGCCGGGGAGGTCCCATCGTTTGGCGAGGCGGTCGGCGAGGAGGACGAGGACCATGCCGACGAGTCCGTTGAAGAGGCCGGCGGCGGTGGTAAAGTCGAAGCGGGCCTGGCGGATGCCGACGCGGTAGATGAAGGTCTCGATGACGTCGGCGGTGGTGAGGACCATGTTGTTCTGGAGGATGAAGATCTGTTCGAAGCCGACGTTGAGGAAGAATCCGATCTGGAGGATGAAGAGGGTGACGATGGTCATGGCGAGGCCGGGAAGGGTGACATAGCGCATGAGCTGCCAGCGGTTGGCGCCGTCGATGATGGCGGCCTCGTAGAGGGTGAGATCGATTGTGGAGATGGTGGCGAGGTAGATGATTGCGGCCCAACCGGTCTCTTTGAGCAAGGATGAGATGATGACGATGGGCTGGAAGTAGCCCGGCTTCTGGAAGAAGGCGATCTTTTCCATGCCGAATGAGGAGATGATGTTGTTAACGATGCCGTTCGCCGGCGAGAGCACGATATAGAGAATGGCGCCGTAGATCACCCAGGAGAGAAAGTGGGGGACGTAGACGACGGTTTGAACAAAGCGCTTATAGGCCATGTGGCGGACTTCGTTGACGAATAGCGCCAAAATGATGGGGGCAGGGAAGGTGAAGAGCATCTTGAATACGGCGATGGATACGGTGTTGCGGAGAACGCGCACGAAGGCGGGATCGTCGAAGAGCGTGTTGAAGTGCTTGAGTCCAACCCACTGGCTACCCCAGATCCCGTGCATCAACTGGTACTTTTTGAAGGCGATGATGTTGCCCCACATGGGGTAGAAGCGGAAGATAGCGAAGAAGACGAAGGGAAGGACAAGCATGAGGTAGAGATAGCGGTAAGTCCAGGCGTTGAAGAGCAGTTGGGCCCAGAAGCCCCGGCTGCGGCCGGCTGTTGCGACGGGCTTGGATACGGCTGAAGTTGCCACTTTTCCATCCTCAACTGGCAGTAGCAGGAGCCCGGGGTAGCACCCGGGCTCCTAACACCGTTGTTTGACGGCTAGATCTCGTTGACCTGCTCGGTGAGGAGAGGTCCACCGTTTTTTTCGAAGAAGTCGAGCCACTCCGACCAGCCCTGATCGATATCGATGGTGCCGGCCACCGCCTGCGAGATGAACTCGCCGAAACGGGTTTGGAGGCCGGGCCAGAACTCTTTATCGGCCTGGACGGGGCGGGGCTTTTCCGTGAGTCTGAGGTATTCCTGTGAAATTACCTGGGCGGCAAGCGCTTCCTCGGAATACTTGGCTGCGAGCATGTCCTCGAAATGCTTCTTCATATCGGGTGGGAAGGTTGGGAAGGGCTGCACACCGCCCAACGTTCCGATCGTAAGCCAGAGGCCCCAGAAGACGCTGATGTCCTGGACCTCGTTCTGTTTCTGGGACCACTCGTCGCCCATGGCCTTCTTCTCTTCGGGTGTGTATTCGACACACCATCCGTTCTCGTTGAGGCCCTTATTGGTTGCGCCGAGGACGCCTTCGCAGATGATCTGGGAGGCGATATCAGGCGTAAAGAACCAGTCGATGACGCGTACACAGTCTTCGGGATGTTCGGCGGTGATGGGGATGACGAAGCACCAGGGCCAGCCTTCGCCGGTGTAGCCACGGCCGCCCGGTCCTTCGGGCGCCGGTCCGGCGACGACAGTGGCTTCGGGTGCGACGGTCCTGATCTGTTCCTGGGCGAAATCGACGGCGCTCCAGGCGGTGTAGACATTGCCGGCGATTCCGGCGCGGAAGGCGTTGTCCTTCTGGCCGAGGGGGATGCTGATGGAATCGGGATGGAAGCCGCCATCGGCCCAGACGGAGCTCATCCAAGAGAGCGCGTCCTTCATGCCGGGCTGGACCCAGTCCAACTCCAGGCGGCCGTCGCGCTGGCGCCAGAAGCCGTTGAGGTGATGGCCGACGGCGACGCCGAATGCGTGGAAGAAGTCGTCGTCGAAGCGGACGGAGTTGTAAAGCAGGCGGCCATAGGTATCGTCCTGACCGTTGCCATCGGGATCGCTGTTGGAGAAGGCGCGCAGCACTTCGCCATACTCGTCGATTGTTTCGGGGATGCCGAGGCCGAGCGACTCCAGCCAGTCGCCGCGATACTGGCTGGTCCAGATATTGAGGTCGTAGATATTATGGGTGACGGCGACCTGCCTGCCATCGTAGACGGTGGAGGCCCAGGCTCCCTCGGGCGTGACAGCGAGGATATTCTGGCCGAACTGTTCCAGCAGCGGCCCGGTTTCGATGATGACCTCGTTCTCCATCATCAGCGGAATGTCGTTGAAGGCGTTGCAGAACTGGAGGTCGGCGAGGTCGCCGCTGGCGATCTAGACTGGAATTTTGTCCAGGTAGGCTGCGTAGCTGACCCAGCGGTTTTCGAACTCGATATCGGGAAAGCTGGCGCGCAGCAGCTTCATGCGGTGGGACTTCTCCGAGGCTTCGACGCTGCCGCCGCCAATGTGGGAGATGGAGATCTTCTTTTTCTCGCCGGCGGGCATTTCAGAGTCGTCCATATCGGTCTGTGCTGCGGGCGGGGCACATGCGGCCAGATAGGCGCTGAAGGTGCCGACCCCCATCAGTTTGAGGGCCTGGCGGCGGGTGAATTTGGGTTGTGACGACATGCTAGCGTTCCTCCTGTGGAAACTGGTCGGTAATTCACACTAGAGACGAAAATCGCTTCACGTAAACTACATCGGATGGAACCTGGAATCACGGTACAAGGACGCACGCCAGGAGACCGGCAAGCGGCGACATCTAGCCTTTGATTGCGCCCAGAAGGATGCCTTTGATGAAGTAGCGTTGGAAGAACGGATAAGCGATCAGCATGGGGATGGCGGCGATGATGACGCTGGAGGCCTTGAGGGCTTCCATGCCGGCCAGCCGTTCGAAATCGTCGGCGCTTGCGGTCTGGGTGGCGAGCTGCATGGACCAGATCATGTCGCGCAGGATCACCTGGAGCGGCTGCTTGTTGCCGTCGTTGATGAAGAAGATGGCCGGCAGGAAGAGATTCCAGTTGGCGACGACGTAGAACAGGGTCAAGGTCAGGAGCACCGGGACGGACAGGGGCAGCATGATACGGATGAGTACCCTGAAATCGTTGGCGCCGTCGATGATTGCGGACTCTTCCAATTCGCGGGGCAGGGCCTGAAAGTAGCTCTTGAGCACGATCATGTTGAAGGTGTTGATGGCGTAGGGCCAGATGAGGGAGCCCCAGCTGTCGATGAGACCGACCTCGCGAACGGTGAGGTAGAAAGGGATCAGGCTGGGCGGGAAGATCATCTGGAAGACGATCAGGGTCATGAAGATATTGCGGGCAGGCAAGTAGGTACGCGAAAGCGGATAGGCGCAGAGAATGGTCATGAGCATCTGCACCAGCGTGGCGTAGGTGGTAATCATGAAGGAGTTACGATAGGCGAGCCAGAAGGTGCCGCCGATGACGAGGCGTTCGTAGGCGTCGAAGGAGAAACCGACCGGCCAGATGTAGACTTCGCCGCGAAGGATGGGGGCTTCGGCGCTGAAGGAGCGGGCGATGGTGTGGAGGAAGGGGGTTACGGCGATGAAGGCGAAGATGCCGAGGCCCAGATAGATCAGGACCGACTCGAGGCGGAAGCGGAAATTGCGGGAAGCGACCATTTGACACCTGAACAGCAGTGGCTGGCGGCCGGCGCGCTCGCGGGAGCTACAGACCAGGTATTGTGAGGCGCCCGGAGAATACGGTGTTCAAGCGGCCCTAATTCGGCAGGTGGTTCGCGGCGGGGATGGGGCTTCTGCCGTTTTGGGCTCGACGAGGGTCGGTTTAGGGGCGCCCGGTTGGGTAGGCGAGGAACGTTGATGCGTCCTGAATGCGCCTGTTCACGAAAGTAGCGCGGGAAAGAACAGCACAGTAATTGGAGGGCATCTTAGCACAGTCGGAGAGGGTTGCCAATGCATCGAAAAATTGGGGTGCATCCCAGATTGGGGGTGGGGATAGTCTGGCGGGGAATCAGTGCCGGCGGTGGCTGGAATCAGTTAACGTCTTGTGGCGAGACGCAGTGCAGGCCCCATGCCTGGACTTACTGTGGAGTCCGTCTGTTGGGGAGGGTGCGAGGGCAGGAATAAGGCCGGCACGTAAGGGGACCTGATGGGACTGGCGGGACGTGTTCGGGCTGGACACCGTCGATTAGGCACCTGTCACCAATATCGACACCCGGTCGATGAGGCATGTTGTTGGGGGGGGCGTTGCGGGGGCGGAGCCCCCGCACAAGGGAGGGCCGAATAGGCCCGACCGCCCAGAACTGCAGTGGTCAGTGGTTAGTGGTCAGTGGTCAGAGGAGGCGCTACACCTACTTCAGGGTCGAAAGCGGACTGGGCATGGGTCCGTTGCTGCCTGAGGAATGGGAAAGTTCACCCCAAAATTGGGATGCACCCAAAAATTGGAGAAATCGCGACCTGAAAAAGGGTCAGCTCTCTTTGGGAGGTTTTGAGTCGAAAGGAATCACGATGACGCGTCAGTCCATTGGCGCCGTCACGTTGACGTGAGCGAATGACGAGCGTGGGACGAGAGTTCATGAGAGATCCCGAGAGGTTCGGAAGCGATAAGCGCACCAGGAGTGAAAGGAAGGTAGTAGTCGGTTACTGGTAGGGAAAGTTGCCGGTTACCGCTCAGGCAAGCGTATCTTCTGACCGCCGGCTGACGCAGGTGGGGAATCCTGGCGGGGTCAGTAGGCGCCGATTTCGACGAGGCGGTCGTCGTCGATGCCGAAGTGGTGGGCGATTTCGTGGCGGACGACCCTTTGGACGAGATCGCGGACTTCGGATTCGGTGCGGCAGCGCATGAGGATGGGGCGGCGGTAGATGCTGATCTTGTCGGGCATGACGAGGTTGTAGCCGTGCGTTCGATCGGTCTGAGGGATGCCCTGATACAGCCCCAGGAGCTCGGTGCGGTGATTCAGGCCAACGGACTGGAGGGTGGCGCGATCGGGCCATTCCTCGACGAAGATGGCGACGTTTTCGAGGCAGTCGAGGAAGATATCGGGCAGGTCTTCTATGGCGCTGAGGACCAGCTCGTCGAACTGATCCTGGTTTCTGATCGATTTCATTGGCCTGAAGGTATCAGCTATTCGTCGCTTTCGGCCTCAAGGGTGCAGTGCACGAGCGGGCCTTCGGGGTCGGTGCTGGTGTGATAATTGTAGGATTCGCCACCGGTTTCGAGGACGATCAGGTAGCCAGGCGTGATCATCTGGGCGTACATGCCGTCCGGCTCGGGACAGCCGAGACTGGTGTCGCTCCACTCGACCTCTTCGGTGCTGAGAACGGTGATCTCATCGGAGGCGACGTTGGCGGCCTGCATAAGATCCTCGGTGGCGCGTTCGACGAGGCGGGAGAGGGGGTCTTCGACGACGATTTGGGGGGCGATTTCGACCATCGCCACCGCGGCGGGGGTTCCGTCTTGGTTGCATTGCACAATTGGGCCAGCGGGGTCGGTGGCGGTGTGATAGTTAAATGTGTTGCCGCCGGATTCGAGGACGATGAGGAAGCCGGGCGTGATGACCTGGGCGTACATGGTGTCCGGGTCGGGGCAGCCGAGGCTGGTGTCGCCCCATTCCACTTCCTCGGTGCTGACGACGGAGATTGCGTCGGCGCTGGCGCCGGTTGCCTGCACGAGGTCTTCTATGGCGCGTTCGATCAAGGTGGTCAGCGCGTCGTCGTCCATAAGCATCTCTCCTACAGGTTGCGTTGGGAGGGCGAGGTCCGCGCTGGCTGGCGTCCCGTCTTCGGTGCAGTGCACGATTGGCCCTTCGGGGTCGGCGGCGGTGTGGTAGTCATAGGTGTTGCCGCCGGATTCGAGGACGATTTTGTAGCCCAGCGTGATCATCTGGGCGTACATCTTGTTGGGCTCCTGACAGCCGAGACTGGTGTCGCTCCACTCCACCTCTTCGCTGCTGACGACGGTGATCGCGTCGGAGGCGGCGCCGGTGGCCTGTATTAGGTCTTCAGATGCGCGTTCGATCAGGCGGGGCAGGGGATCCTCAGCATCCATCCGGATCTCTTCTTCCGGTTCCTCGGGTTGGGCGATAGCTGCTCCTGCGGGCGTGCCGTCTTCGGTGCACTGCACGAGCGGCCCTTCGGGGTCGGCGCCGGTGTGATAGTCGTAGGTGTTGCCGCCGGACTGCAGGACGATGAAGTAGCCGGGGGTGATCATCTGAGCGTACATCTCGTCCGGATGGGGGCAGCCGAGGCTGGTGTCGCCCCATTCCACTTCCTCGGTACTGACGAGGGTGATCTCGTCTGAATCGGCGCCGGCAGTCTGAACCAGGTCTTCTTTGGCGCGCTCAACGAGGAGGAACAGAGGACTGCCTTCTTCCAACTGCCCGGCAGTTTCGGCCGCGGTCGGCTCCGCTCTGGGAGCGAAGGGATTGCGGATGTTGCAGGCGCTGAGTGACAGCGCAACGATGAGAAGCAAAACGAACAGCCTGGCGGAGGCCGCCATGCGCGGTTGCCGGTCGCCTGCGATTCTTCCTTCTAGACTTTCAGGCACAGTCGTTCCTTGTGGAGTAGATAATTGCAGGAATTGAGGGTGTCAC
>DAOUHY010000172.1:0-7263 GCA_034428435.1 Caldilineaceae bacterium
CTTCCCCGGCCGCGACCCCTGCAACGTCAACTACATACGCGGCACCATGCTCGACCGCTGGCCCCTGACCCTCAACATCTGGGACATGAAATGCTGCATCGACTACCTCGAGACCCGCCCCGAGGTCGATCCCAAGCGCATAGGCATGATGGGCCTCTCCCAGGGCGGCACCATGACCACCTTCGCCGCCGCCGCCGAGCCCCGCATCGCCGCCGCCGACATCATGGGCTACGTCAACCCCTGGAAGGGTTTCGCCTTCGAACGCGTCAACTTCTGCGGCTCCCAGATCGTCCCCGGCATCCACGCCTGGTTCGACACTGACGACATCGCCGGCCTCATCGCCCCCCGCCCCCTCATGCTCGACATGGGCATGTACGACGACTGTTTCTACATACACGATATGCTGAAGGGGTACGAAGGCGTCAAGCGCATTTACGAAGCCGCCGGCGTAGCCGACCGCCTCTGGAAGCTCGTCCACCCCAGCGGCCACGGCTGGGGCGGCGTCGAAGGAACGGCCGAGTTCTTCGGGACCTACCTGTAGTTTCAACGTTGAAGAGGAAGAGAAAAGGAGCGAGAACACGCCGCTCTGGCATTAGGCTCAGGTGATAAGAATGGCCAATGAGATCAAAGTCGCCTTCTCCGGCGCGCGCCGCGCCGGTTCCTTTTTTAAGGCGTTTCAGACCCACCCGGAAACCGAAATCGTCGCCCTGTGCGACCCCTACGCGCCAACCCTGGCGGCGTCGGGAGAGGCCACCGGCGTTACCCAGCTATATAATGTATATGAGACGATGCTGGATGAGGCGAAACCGGACGCTGTCGTGGTATCGTCGCCAATGCAGTACCACGCACCCCAGGCTATCGCCGCGCTGCAGCGGGGCATCCATGTCCTCAGCGAGGTAACCGCCGCCGTCTCGGTCGACGAGTGCAGCTGGCTGACCCAGGCCTGCAACCGCAGCGACGCCATCTACATGATGGCCGAAAACTACATGTACATGAAGCCCAATGTGCTGGTGGCTGCCCTGGTCGAGGCCGGCCTCTTCGGCGAGACCTACTACGCCGAGGGCGAATACCTCCACGAGCTCTCCGTCCTTCACCACATGCCCGACGGCAGCCCGACCTGGCGCTACTACTGGCAGGTCGGCGTTAACGGCTCCACCTACCCCACCCACAGCCTCGGCCCCTGCCTCATGTGGATCAAAGAGCGCCCCGAACGCATCAGCTGCATCGGCACCGGCATCTGGACCGACCCCGAACACGCCATGGAGGACACGGTCCTGCTTCTGTGCAAGACCGCCAGCGAAAAACTGATGCGCATACGCGTAGACATGCTCTCCAAGCGCCCCCACGCCATGACCAACTACACGCTGCAGGGCACAAAAGGCGCTTACGAAAGCAGACGCCGCCCGGGCGAAGGCGACTGGATCTGGCTGGAGGACTTCTGCCACGACCCCGATGTATGGGTCCCGCTGGAAACATTCGAGGAAGAATACATGCCGGAGATCTGGCGCGACCCCCCGGAGGAGGCCGTGCGCGCCGGCCACGGTGGGGGCGACTACTTCGAGGTGATGGACTTCGTGGACGCCGTGCAGGGACGCAAGCCGCCCCCGATCGACATCCACGCCGCCATGGACATGACCCTCCCAGGCCTGGTCAGCCAGGACTCGATCCGCCAGGGCGGCGAATGGCTGGAAGTCCCCAACTCCCGCGAGTGGTAAACGACAGGGGATTGTGTACAGAAAATAGTCGCTTGCCCAGCGACTGGCAATAGCACCTTATCAATCTAATTTCCCCGTTCGACTTTGGCCGTTGAGAGGCTCTCTCTTCTCACTCCTCTCGGCTATGCCGGGCCTGGTTTCCCAGGAATCTATCCGACGGGGAGGCGATGTCTGGTAGTGCCAAACTCCCGGGAGTGGCCTGAGAGTCTAGGAGTGGGTTATTCTTGGCCCCATTGGTCGTTGGAGGTCTCTCTCTTCTCTCTCCTCTTCACTCACTCCTCTCAGTTAAGCCTTTCCACGACCCCGGCCGCGCCCATGCCCCCGCCAATGCACATGGTGACGAGGCCAAGCTGCTTGTCCTGCCGCGCCAGTTCGTGCAGCATCTGCACCGTCAGCTTGGCGCCGGTGCAGCCCAACGGGTGCCCGAGCGCAATCGCGCCGCCGTTGACATTGACCTTCTCCTCGTCCAGCCCCAATTCGCGGATTACCGACAGGGCCTGGACTGCAAAGGCTTCGTTCAACTCCACCAAGTCGATCTCATCCAGACTGACGCCGGCCAGCTTCAGCGCCTTGGGCACAGCCGCCACCGGCCCGATTCCCATAATCTCAGGCGCGACCCCGCCGACCGCGAAGCTGCGGAAGCGAGCCATAGGTTCCAGCCCCAGCTCCTCCGCTTTCTCCTCGCTCATCACCAGCACGGCCGCGGCGCCGTCGCTCGTCTGGCTGCTGTTGCCGGCGGTGACCGTCCCCTGCGCATGGAAAACCGGCCGCAACTTGGCCAGGGCCTCCGCCGAAGAGTCGCGACGGACTCCCTCATCCTTGTCGAAAACGAGACTGTAGGTCTTGGTGCCGCCTCCCTCGCCCAGAGTGAGCTCCACCTCCAGCGGCACAATCTCCTCGTCGAACTTGCCCGCGTCCTGCGCCGCGGCCGCCCTCTGGTGGCTGCGCAGAGCGAAGGCGTCCTGCTCCGCACGCGTCACTTCATATTGGCGCGCCAGGTTCTCCGCAGTAAGCCCCATGCCGATGTAGACGCCGGGATGCTCCTTCGCCAGCGTGGGATTGGCCATGAACTTGTTGCTGCTCATCGGCACCTGCGACATCGTCTCCACGCCCCCGGCAATTACCGCCTCGCCCATCCCGCACATGATCTGCTGCGCGGCCAGCGCGATCGTCTGCAGCCCGCTTGAGCAGAAGCGGTTAACCGTCTGCGCCGGCACCTCCACCGGCAGACCGGCGCGCAGGCTGGCGATACGGCTCACGTTCATGCCCTGCTCGGCCTCCGGCATGGCGCAGCCCAAAATGACGTCGTCAATCCCTTTGGCCTCCACCGCCGGCGCCCGTTCCATCACGGCCCCAATTGCCGCGGCGGCCATCTCCTCAGGCCGGGTCGTTCGCAACGTCCCGCGCGGTGCCTTGCCAATAGCAGTACGAGCGGCGGAAACAATAACAGCGCTGGTCATAGTGAATTGCTCCTTTGGAAATCTGGGTGGCCCGATATGCCGCCTGGGTAGGCTAATTGGCGCGATTCAGCCACTCTCGAGGGTCGTCGGGAGGGAAGCGTTCAGGGGTTTTCATATATGACTTTGCCCTCTTGAAGGGCGGGTCTGAAAACCAGAGCGTGACTGTTCTTGTAACGTTCTACATCCTCCGGTGCGACTACGAGTGCGTCAACGGCTGTGCCCACACCATGCAGCCTCATATAAATCCGGCCCATCAGGTCAAGGGCGTCTCCCCCCTCCTTGATGATGAGCAGGTCAAGGTCGCTGTGGCGAGTCATGTCGCCGCGTGCAGCTGAGCCGAAGAGGATGATTTTCTCAGGATCGGCAACTTCTACAATGCGCCGGATCACTTCAGCCAGGACTGCCTGGTCATGCATACAAAACTCCTAGTCCGCTTGCCTTTTGCCCAGCCGACAGGGTACGCTTGCCAGCTACAGAAACAGCGAAATCTTACTCCTCCGAATCCATTGAGTCAAACTCTTACCGCCCGGCTTGGGTGATGCAGAATTGGAGTACCGCAACCTCTCGCAAGGAGTGAATTGCCATCACTACATTCACGCGCAGTCAGACGCGCTTGAAGGCTGTCTTTAGTTTCGCAGCGGCTTCCCGTTTTTCAGCATGTGCCAGATGCGCTCATGGCTCTTGGGGTAACCGCACAGGGTCTTGAAAGCTTCCCGCTCCAGGTCGAGGAAGTACTGCTCGTCCATCCAGGCCGGCTGGCTGAGCTCGCCGCCGCAGAGAACGTAGGCCAGCTGGTCGGCGATGATCGCTTCGTGCGCTGTGATGTAACGCGCTTCGCGCATCATGTGGATGCCCACCCGCAGATTGGCGAGGTAATCCCTTCCGGCTGCGTAAATGTTGCCGGTGACGTCGGGCGGCCTGTAACCTTCTTCGGCCATGCGCAGGACCTCTGCCTTGGCTTCGGCGAGCAGGTGGTCGGAGTTCATTACAACACGGTCACGCGGACCGAGAAAGCCCATCTGGCGCGCCTCAGCAGCCGAGGTCGAAACCTTTGCCAGAGCGACAAGCTCGAAGACCTTCTGCAGATGAGAGGCGGGGTCCCCATTCTGCATCTTCATGTGGGGGCTGACCAGTCGGCGTATCAGTTCCTTGCACCCACCGGCAGCCGGGATCAGGCCGACGCCAACCTCGACCTGACCGATGTACAGTTCCGCATGCGCCACGATGCGGTCGGCACACATCGTCACCTCCGCGCCGCCGCCCAGGGCCAATTGATAGGGTGCTGCCACGACGGGCTTGGGCGCGCGCCGCATCTGCAGGATCATCTGTTGCAGCGCCTTGATCGCCGCGTCCAACTTGCCCGTATCTCCGGACTGGGCCAAAGCGCCGATGAGCAACAGGTTCGCGCCGGCACTGAAATTGCCCCCCTGGTTACCGATCACCAGCCCGGTGGCATCCCCATGCAGACGCTCGATGGCTGCGTCGGCGATAGGGCCGATCTCCAGGTCCAGGGCGTTCATCTTGGTATGAAACTCCAGCAGAAGCACGCCGTCGCCCATGTCCAGCAGGCTGGCGGCACTGTTACCGGCAAGCACGCCCCGCCCGCGTTTGAGCGCCGCAATGCTGACAACCCGGTCGCCGCCATCAACAGACTCGTACCGGCCCGTTTGCGGACTGTACACCTGCATGGGTGACGCGCCCGCCCCTGTGCCTGAAGTTTCTTCCGACCGATAGAAGCTTTCATGGCCTTTGCCGAGCATTTCATGAACCCAGGGAGCGACCGTCAGTCCTTCCTCCGCCATGCGCTGCGTCGTATCAGCGACACCCAATGCCTCCCAGGTTTCGAACGGCCCCATCTCCCAGCCGAAGCCCCACTTCATTGCGTTGTCGATATCTTTGGGGCTGTCCGCGATCTCGGGCAGACGCTTGGAAGCGTACGCCAGCGTGCGGCTGAGTGTGTGCCAGATCAGGCTGCCGGCCTCGTCCCCTGATTCCTCCCCGTCCTCGTTGGTGGACTGGGTCGCGACAAGGCCGCGTAGACGTTCGGGCAGCGGGGCGTTTCTCACAGCGTCGACGCTGGGCCAGGTGGTGCGCCCCGGTTGCATGTAGTCTACTTCGCCTTCGGTAGCCGCCTGCAAGTCCAGCCCCCAGAAACTCTTTCCGCCCTGGCGGTCGACGATGGTCTTGTAAAAGCCCTGGCCGCTTTTGGCGCCGAGAAGACCGTTCTGAAGCAGCGTCATGAGCACTTCGGAGCCAAGAGGCCCGCGTAGAGCGTCCCGATCTTCATCGTCGGGGATCATGTCATACAGGTGCTCCCCTACGAGCGATGCCACGTCAATGCCCACCACGTCGAACAGGCGGAAGGTAGCGGACTTGGGCCTACCAATCAACGTGCCGGTCAGTCGGTCTACCTCCTCGACGGTGTAGTCGTTGGCAACTGCGAACTCCAGGAGGCTGCTCATGATGTAACTGAACATGCGATTGCCGACAAAGTTGGGCATGTCCTTGGCGATGACAACGCCCTTGCCCAGCCGTTTCTCGGCGAATGCCTTCATGTCAGCAACGATGGCGGGATCTGTCTCCTGACCGGGAATCAGTTCCAGCAGGCGCAGGTAGCGGGGCGGGTTGAAAAAATGGGTACCCAGGAAGCGCCTCTGGAAGTCCTTGCTGCAGCTGGCGCTGATGATATGGATAGGGATGCCGGACGTGTTGGTGCTGATGATGGCATCGGCAGGGGCGATAGCGTCAAGCCTGGCCATCAGTTCCTGCTTGGGGCCTGGCCGCTCCACAATAGCCTCGATGATCCAATCACTCTGCGCGGCCGCAGCCTCGAGGTCGTCCTCGACATTACCCAGGGTGATCAATTCTGCCTCTTCGGGCCTGTAAAGGCTGGCCGGCCTGGCCTGGGTCATGCGCTCGAATCCTGCTTGCACAATCCGGTTACGGACGGCCCGGTCCTTCAGTGTCAACCCGTTTGCCTCCTCTTCCGGAGTCAGTTCGGTCGGCGCGATGTCGAGCAGGTGGGAGGAGACACCTGCATTGGCCAGATGTCCGGCGATAGCCGCGCCCATCGTACCTGCGCCGATAACGGTAACATGGCTGATTGTTCTGCTCATTGGGGCACTCCTGTCACGCACTGCTGTAAATCATCAATTGGCCGCCGCGTTGCGCAGGTTTCCAAGGCCAATGCCTATTGAATCTTCTCATGAAGCACTGAATCCGCTTAGATCGGCCATGTTGCATCAGCGGCTTCCGTCCTGACACTATCAGACAAGACCAAGAATCAGGTCCAGCAGGCCGAAGAATCGCAGAATCGAATAGATTACGACAACAATCAACAGATAACGGACCCAGCGGTTGGCGTCCTTCACAGTCACAGCAAAGCGCACCGCGGCCCAGGCGCCGATGCTTTGGCCCACAGCCATCAGTGCGCCAATGCCCCAGTCGATTTCCAGGGGCGACAAGATGAAGACGACAAATGCGACGACATTGAGAGCAAGTACAAAAATTAGCTTGACCGCGTTGGCATGTACTATTGTATAACCTACGCCGAGAACAAGCGCTGTAACCAGGAATACACCTACCCCGGCCTGAATAAATCCGCCGTAGATGCCGATGGCAAAGAACAGGACCAGCACTACGAGGTCGGGCCGCTCTTTCCGTACCTCCGATCTTTCTCGCAACCATTTTGTCGGATTGAAGAAGATCGTCACCAGGACGATGATCAACATGCCGCCGATTGCCAGGTTCATGGCATCTCTGTCGAGAAGGGTCGCAACGTAGGCGCCGACCAGCGCGCCTGGCATGCCGGCGGCGCTCAGCCAGAGGCCGAAACGCAGGGAATCCGCGTCCAGTATGTTCTCCGCCCGCTGCCTTTCGGTACCTCCTCCCCGCAATTGCATCCGCCCACTGCGGGCAAAGGTAGCGATGCCGACCACGTTCTGAATGATGACCCCAATCCGGTTGGTTGCGTTGGCGGCGCCGGAATCAAGACCCAGGAATACAAGCATCGGCAATGTAACAGCCGAACCACTGCCGGCCAGCGTGTTGATGATGCCGGCGACAATGCCGGCGAGGATAGCCAGGAG
>DAOUHY010000173.1:0-4711 GCA_034428435.1 Caldilineaceae bacterium
CCCGGGCATCATGTGGGAGATCAGGCACATGCGCGGCTCCCAGGTCAGGTTGGGGCCGGAGCCGTGCAGCGTCAGCGCGTGGTGGAAGCTCACCTGGCCGGCCTGCATGATGCAGGGCTCGTCCAGCCAGTCACCGCTGATGTCCTGGTTGGCAAAGCGGGCCTGCAGGCCGTCCAGGTCCTTGTGCCCGAAGGTGTTGCTGTCCTCCAGCAGCCCCCACTTGTGCGAACCGACGATGGTACGCATGCCGCCGTTCTGCAGGTCGGTGCCCTGCAGCGCGATCCAAGCCGTGCACATATTCGACGTGCTTGACGACTTCCAGTGCCCGTAGTCCTGGTGCCAGCCGATGTTGCCGGCGGTCTCGTCCTTGCCTTCCGGCCCGATGCCCGGCTTGTAGACGGCCTGGTCGTGCCACAGGCGCACGGTGTCGACGCCCATAAAGCGGGCGCCGATGGCGCCCAGCAGCGGGCTTGTCGTGACCTTTCGGATCACGTCGCTGAGCCAGAAGGCGTTGCACTGCTGGCGCACGTCGGGCGAGCCAGGCTCCACCTCCTGCGCGCCGTACTGCGGCAGGATCTCCGAATCGTGCTCGCCGGCCCACATGCGCTCCTGCGCCTCACGCATTTCCGCGATCTGTTCGGCGTTGAACAGCTTGGGGCTGACCCAGTAGCCGCGCTCGCGGTACTCCGTGAGAACGTCATGGGTGATCAGTTCATCAATGTTGACGCCGTCGATGACCGCCGGCGTCTGAGTAGCTGTAATGTCCGTCATTTTTCGCATCTCTCCATGTTGTCAGGCCGCACCGGGCCGGTCCAATGTCTAACCCTTCACCGCGCCCAGGGTAAGGCCCTTGATCAGATTCTGCTGCACCAGCATCACCAGCAGCGTGGGGGGCAGGACCGCGACGGTTGCCGTGGCCATGATGTCACCCCATTCAACGTCCCGCTCTCCCAGGAAGCCGGACAGAAAGACCGGCAGCGTCGTCGTATCGGGCCCGCCCAGCAGCAGCGCGAACAGGAACTCGTTCCATGCGAGCAGGGCGGCGAAGACAGCGGTCGCGGCCAGCCCCGGCGCGATGAGGGGGAGGATCACGCGGCCCAGCGCCTGCAGGCGCGAGGCGCCGTCAATCCACGCCGCCTCCTCCAGTTCGATGGGCACCTCTTCAAAGAAGCTCTTGAGCATCCAGACCGTAAAGGGCAGGTTGAAGACGGTAAAGATCAGTATCAGGCCGATGTGCGTATTGCGCAATTTGAGCGAGTTGAAGAGCAGGTAAAGCGGTACGATGAAGACGATTGGCGGCATCATGCGGGCGACGATGAGGGAGAAGCTCAATGTCAGCGAACCTTTGAAGCGGAAGCGGGCAAAGGCGTAGGCCGCCCACGCGCCCAGCACAAGGGAGAAAACAACCGTGGTTCCCGTAATGATCAGACTATTCTGTATTACCTTCAAAAACTTCGGGTTGGTAAAGCTGCTGAGATAGAACTGGATCGTAGGCCAGAAAATCCATTTGGGCGGAATCGCGAACGTGTCCACCCGGGTCTTGAAGGAGGAGGAAACCATCCAATAGATTGGGAAAAAATAGAAGATCCAGACGGCCGCCACGACAAAAAACATGGCAATGTTCCGGACCCGCTTGAGGTTGGTTGTACGCATCGAGTACTGTCCCGTTGGAAACTGAGCCTGACTTACAGGTAGGCAGCGGTCCTGCCGGTTACTCCTGCGTGAGTTGGACTTCGGCCTGGCGCACCACCAGCATGCGCAGATAGAAGATGCAGATAATCAGTGTCGCGATCATCAGCAGGATCGACGCCGCCGAGGTGAAGCCCAGCTTGAAGTGGCGGAAGCCCCAGCGATAGATGAACATGCTGATCACCTCGGTCGTCGTGCCTGGACCGCCGGCGGTCAGCAGGAAGATAAGGTCGAAGGTGCGCAGCGCGTCGACCGTGCGGAAGAGGAGCGCCACGATGATGACTGGCGTGATGAAGGGCAGGGTGATCAGGCGGAAGACCTGCCAGCCGCTGGCGCCGTCCACCTCCGCGGCCTCGATCGTCTCCACCGGCTGCGCCTGCAAGGCAGCCAGCAGCACCAGCACCATGAAGGGACTCGAACGCCAAACCTCGGTGGCGACGACGGCATAGAGCGCCCAATCCGGGTCGCCCAGGAAGATCGGCGGATTGGCGCCCACGGTGCGGATCAGATGCGGGAAGACGCCGAACTCGTCATCATATATGATGCGCCAGATCAGCCCCGAAGCTAGCGGCGGCACCATCAGCGGGACCAGAAGCCCCACCCGCAGCCAGGTACGCCCCCGGAACTCCCGGTTGAGCAGCAGCGCCAGGCTGAGGCCGATGATGAACTCCAAAAAGACGCCCACCAGCGCGAAGCGTAAGGTCACGCCAACCGACGTCCACATCTCACTCTCCAGCGCCAGCAGATCGAGATAGTTTTCCAGCCCCACCCATTTGAAGGGGACCGAACCGGTCAGGATCTTGTTGGAGGCGCTGAGTACGATCGCGTATCCGAGCGGATAGACCAGCAGCCCGAAAACGATCAGAAATGTGGGCGCGATCAGGAGAAAGTGAAGGGGCAGACCCAACACCCGGTTTCTCTGTTCTCCACCGGCTGTGCGGATCTGCCCCTGCGTCCCTTCTGCAATGCGTCCCTGCTCAAAAGCGGCGTGCTGTTCGCCCGATGTCATTGCAACGCGGTTCCCCGTGGTCTCGCCACCGGATATCGTCTAGCTGACATAGCCGCGCTCGCGGCGCAGCTCCAGAATCTCGTCATTCATCAGCACAGTCGCTTCCTCCGGCGTTTCTTCGCCGGTGATGGCTGCGTTGTTGTGCTTGACCATGATATCGTAGACCTCGTTGGTCTCCTCGGTGCGCGGCCAGCTCAGACCGATCGCCATGGCGTCGCCCATCGTCTTCAGGTAGGGGTTGATCGCCTGGACTTCGGGGTCTTCAAACAGGTCGGTCAGGGTGATGGCGTAGCCCTCGCTCACGTACTGGCGCTGGATCTCGGGTGAGACCAGGTAGTGGCAGAGCAGATAGGCGGCGTCCTTGTTGCGCGAATAGTTGGAAACCGCGATGCCGTGTCCGCCCAGAGGCGTGCCCCCGGGAGGCGCTGAAAAGCCCATCTGGCCGTACACCGGCGAGTCTTCGACGATCAGCCCTTGCAGAATGCCCGGCCACTGGATCTCCATGGAGCAGGTCCCCTGCGCAACGGCTTCGGCAGCCTGCACAATGTCCCACGAAATGGCCGCCGGCGGCGAGATCTCCGGCAGTTTCACCGCCATGATCTCCATCGCCTCCAGGCCTTCATCACTGTCAAACTGCGGCTCGCCGGCATCGTTGTAGAAGCCTTTCTTCGCCAGTCCGAAGAAGATGGCGGCATAGGTGCACATGGCCTGGATCTGACGCCCGCCCATCAGCGCGAAGCCGTACTGGTCATCCTGGGTCAGCTCCATGCCGAATGAATGCACCTCGTCCCACGTGACGGGCGGCGCGTCCGGGTCCAGACCGGCGGCTTCGAAGTGGGTCTGGTTGTAGGGGAAGATCATGGCGTCGCCCAGCCACGGCAGCCCGTAAAGGCCGCCTTCCCACTTGCCATAGACCTCCAACACGGCCGGGACAAAGGCGTCCAGGTCGATCGGCGGGAAGGCGGGGTTGTCCACATAGTCCTCCAGCCGCATCAGACCGTCAGTGGCGATAAACTGGCCGAACCAGGCGAAGTTCAGGTCGATGATGTCGTAGGTGCCGCTCTGCGATCCCAGGTCCAGGAAGGTCTTGTCGTAGACCTGATCGTAGGGGTTGTTTTCCCATTCGGTCTCGATCCCGGTCAGTTCCGTAAAGCGAGCCGACGCCGCCTCATTCACGGCCCAGTGGCCGACGCCGCCGACCGGGACCCGCAGCAGCGTGCCTTCCCACTGGCGGCCGACCTCCTCGTAGGCGGCTTCGAAATCATTGGCCGCGACCGATGCCTTCACGACGGCAGGCGCCTCGGACCCGGCCGCCTCTTCAGCCGGCGCCGAGGCCGGCGCACAGGCAACCACCGCCGCTCCGGCCACCGTCAACGCGCCGGCGCGCAGGAATTCACGTCGACTGGAGCCTCTTCCTTCTACTACGTTACCCATTGTGTCTCTCCTTCTCTGAATGAACTCGTTCGGTCTCCTTGATCCCTATTGGTACAGTTTGTCCCGGGACCGGCTATAGGAATTTCAGACATGCGGATACCACGCGTACACTGCCAACCCTATCTGAAGACAGGATAGGGCTGATATTGCCAGATACGCATGAGCTTCGCAAGATTGGCGGTTACTTACTCAAACCCGCATCCGCAGCACCGGCTGTTCGAACGAGACCTCCAGGTACTTCATTTCGCGCAGCGACCTGGTGCCGGGCGTCATGAAGTGGATAGCAAAGGCGCGCCGCTGCCGGTCGGTTTTGTTGGGCGCGGTGTGGTGCAACGTCTGGCAGTGGTGCAGGGTCACGCCGCCGGCCGGGAGGGGCACGACGACCGCCTTGGATTCATCGATCTCTTCCCCCAATTCGAGCAGGGCGTTGTTTTCGGCGAGCCGGCCGTGCTCCACAGAGCGAAAGTGCGTGCCCGGCAGGAACTGCATGGCGCCGTTGTGGACGTCGACGTCGTCGAGCGTGAGCCAGCAGCTCACCAGGTTGGGCGGGGAGCAGCGCCAGTAGGCGTTGTCCTGGTG
>DAOUHY010000174.1:0-5741 GCA_034428435.1 Caldilineaceae bacterium
CACCGACGTGCGGGAGATCCTCTGATGCAACCCTTCACCACGCTGACATCAACCGCACTGCCGTTGAGAACCGAAAACGTCGACACCGACCAGATCATTCCGGCCCGATATCTCACTGCCGTCACCCAGGAGGGGATGGGCGACGGACTTTTTTCGTGGTGGCGCTACGCGCGCGACGGCAACCCGAACCCTGACTTCGTTCTCAATAGACCCCAATACCGGGGCTCTGAAATCCTCGTGGCCGGCCGCAACTTTGGTATCGGATCCAGCCGTGAGCATGCGGTATGGGCGCTCACCCAGTACGGTTTCCGAGCCGTTATTTCCCCGGCGTTCGCGGACATCTTCTACAATAACAGCCTGAAAAACGGTCTCCTGCCAGTCAGGTTGCCTGAAGAGACGGTCAGCCGGCTGCTCGATCTGGTCGAGGAAGTTCCGCATACCAGCATATGCATCGACCTGCCAAGCCAGACGGTGACACTGCCGAGTCTTGAAAGCGGCGGTGCGGGAGAACGGGAAGGTTCCTGGACTTTTGACATCGATCCCTTCCGCAAACATTGCCTGCTGCGCGGCCTGGATGACCTCGGCTATCTTCTGGACAAGGAGGAGCAGATCAGCGCCTTTGAGGCCGCGGCGTCATACTGACGGTTCTCGATGTCTGGTTGCCCGTGCCGCGAGGACCGGTTCCGGAAGCAGCCTATGGGGAGCTGGCGAATGGAAGGGGGATGAAGCGGATGACAACGGGCGCGCTTCCGGCGGATGGCAAGAGTGCAGTGTGGAAGAACCCCTCGCTGGTCGACGATTTCCTCAAAAGAGTGCGCAAGGGCGTCCCCCTTTCCCAGATTCAGTTGGACGTAATGATGCGGGTGATCGCCGGGCCAGAGGTGGACCAGGCCCAAGGCGAGCGGCCGGTACACAATTTCCTGGACCTAGGTTGCGGCGACGGAATCTTGGCGGCAGCGATCCTGGAGAAATATCCGCGCGCCAGAGGGACGTTGGTCGATTTCTCCACGCCAATGCTTCAGGCTGCCCTGAGCAATCTGGAGGCCTATAGCAAGTCGCTTCACGTCTCTTCTGCAGATTACACCGACCCATCCTGGTTCGATATCATCTCGGCGCACGCGCCCTTCGATGCGATTGTATCCGGCTTTTCGATTCACCACCAACCGGATTCGATCAAGCGGCAAGTCTATGTCGATGTTTTCGACTTGTTGATGCCGGGCGGAGTCTTTGTGAACATTGAGCATGTATCTTCGGCGACGCCTCGAATCGAGGCGCTGTATGATGATTATTTCATCGACACGCTTTGGGCAAGCCAGCTGACAGACGGCGAGGGCCAGACTCGCGACCAGGTGGCTGCTGCCTATCACAGCAGGGAAGATAAGCAGGCCAACATTCTGGCCCCGGTGGAGTCGCAATGCGAATGGCTGCGCGAAATCGGCTTTGACGACGTGGACTGCTACTTCAGAATCTTCGAGCTGGCAGTTTTTGGGGGCAGACGGCCATTGACTTTGGATGAGGACAGCGAATACGCGGCTTAGCCGCAGGAATGAAGGATCGCACCGGGCAGAAACGAAGAAGTGCGAAGGGTTCTTGAGAGGCCAGAAAGGGTAGTGTTGACCGGCCCGGTCAGAGGCAAAATACCGTCCAACTGAGAATCTCACATCAGATCCAGTAGTTTCCGACATTCGGCCTCATTGAATGGCGCAGGCCGAGACAGAGACCCAATTTGAGAAGGAAGAATGACGAATGGATGCAACGATTGTTATTTTGGATGGTGACGGAATCGGCCCGGAAGTCACGGCGGAAGCCAAGAAAGTCCTGGCAGCGGTGGCCGACCGTTTCAGCCACAATTTCGTCTTTGACCATCAGCAGATCGGCGGGCGTTCCATCGATGAGTTGGGCACAAGCTTGCCGGACGAAACGGTTGAGGCAGCTTCTGCGGCGGAGGCCGTCTTGCTTGGCGCCGTAGGTGGGCCGAAGTGGGACGACCCCAGCTTGCCCGACAGACCAGAACGGGGCGTCCTTTCTCTGCGAAAAAGCCTGGACCTGTTCGCCAACCTGCGCCCGGTAAAGCTGCAACCAGAGCTGCTTTCCGCAAGCACCATAAAGGAAGAGACGCTGGAAGGTGTTGACCTTCTGGTCGTACGCGAATTGACCGGGGGCATCTACTTTGGCGAGCGCAAAGAGCCGGACGACAACTTCGAAGCCTACGACACAATGCTCTACACCAGGCCGGAGATCGATCGCGTCGTCCGGCTGGCCGCGGATTCTGCGATGGAGCGCAAACGCCGCCTCGCCAGCGTGGACAAGTTTAACGTTCTCGCATCCTCACGACTCTGGCGCAGCGTGGCGACTGAGGCTCTGACCGACTACCCCGAACTTGAGGTGGAGCACATTCTGGTTGACGCCATGGCCATGCACCTGATCCGCCGACCGGCGGACTTCGACGTGATCGTTGCAGGCAACTTGTTTGGAGACATACTCACCGATGAAGCTTCGATGTTGGCCGGATCGATGGGCATGCTGCCTTCAGCCAGCCTGGGTGATGTCAGCAACCGGCACAACCTGCCGCTGGGACTGTATGAGCCGATTCACGGCAGTGCACCCGACATCGCCGGACAGGGGATCGCCAACCCTCTGGCTGCGATTCTGAGCAGCGCGATGCTGCTCCGGCACAGCCTTGGACTGGAGAAGGAGGCGGCGACGGTGGAGGAGGCAGTAGATTCCATCCTGGCTCTTGGTGTACGGACACCGGATATTGCCCAACCGGGAACGGAGACAGCAGGAACCGAGGTCCTCGGAGATCTCGTAGTGAAGGAGATACGTGACGCTTAGCTTACGGCATCCCAGGGAACTCTGAAGCAGAGCCTTTCCGGTACTGAAGTTGGTACACTTTGAAACTTTCCCATTTTGGGCAGTTGCTGAAGGAATAGCTGTAGGGGCACCTGAATGGTTACCCGGCCCAGGCAGAGTCAAATCGAAACAGACGTTGATCCCGAGAAAGGCAACGAATCGGCGCGGCGGGATGCGGACCGCCAGTTGCGGTGGACGGTCCGCCAGTTAGGCAACGTACTTGGCGAAACGATCGTCGAGCAGGAGGGCCAGGCGATTTTCGACCTTGTCGAAGAGTTGCGGGCACTTACGCGGGCTCAGCGGCAGGGGGACCGAGAAGCCGGACCCCAGATCGAGCAGCTGACCGCGGACCTGGTCAATGACTTCGACAGCACGTTGGGCGTGTTGAAGGCCTTTACTACCTATTTCCAGCTAGTAAACCTAGCAGAGGAGCAGCAGCGTGTGCGGGTCATTCGCCAGCGGACATCAGAGGCGGAAGAGACTGATCGCCACATGCCTGAGACCATTGCGGCAGCCGTCGCGAGGCTGCGAAAGGGAGGAACGCCGCCTTCTGAAATGGGACGCCTGCTCGACGAGATGATGATCAAACCGGTCTTCACCGCCCACCCTACCGAGGCCAAGCGCCGTACAATCCTTCTGAAGCTGCTCGACCTGACCAGATTGCTGCGTGAACTAGACACGCGCGTACTCTTGCCAAGTGAAGAAAGGGATAACTGGAATCAGATCCGTGAGATCGTTGTCTCACTGTGGCAGAGCGACGTCAATCGAGACCGACGTCCGGATGTGTTGGACGAGGTGCGCGAGGGGCTCTATTTCTTTGATACCACGCTGTTTGATCTGTTGCCGGAGATCTACAGCGAGTTGGATCATGCGCTTGAAAGGGAATTTCCTGACAGAGTTTTCGGTGAAGACGATAGGGCGGGTTCAGACCGGCTGCCCACTTTTCTGCGCTACGGTTCGTGGATAGGGGGAGACAGGGACGGCAACCCATTTGTAACTCAGGATGTCACCGAAGACGCCTTGCGTCAGCAGAAAGAGCAGGCACTCGAGCTCTATCGCCGTACTGTGGTCGGCATGTACGGGCATCTCAGCGTGGCTAACACACGCGGCGCCTTTGCGCAGGCGTTTCTCGACAGTTTGGTCGAGGACCTAGAGAGTGCACCACCGAGCGACAAAGCTCGCCTGGAGCGCTTTTCGCTGGAACCCTACCGCCAAAAGATGATCCTGATCTACCGGAGGCTGGGCGCGACCCTGGCCCAGAACAGGGAAGCGTGGCAGGCGCAGAGACCTGACTCTTGGGCGTACCACAATGCCAACGAATTCATCGCCGACCTGGAGCTTATCCAGGAAAGTTTGCGCCAGAACAAGGGAGACCGGCTGGCCGAGGGGCGCTTCGCCCGCCTGGTACAGCAAGCACGTATTTTTGGCTTCCATCTGGCTTCAATGGACATTCGCCAGCACTCAGACCGCCACCTCGAGGCGGTAGCCGAACTGGTGAACCGCTACTGCAGGGCACAAGATCCTGAATTCGATTATCTGGCTCTTTCGGAAGAGGAGCGGACGCGGCTCCTGGTCGAAGAAATCGAGAGTCCGCGGCCGCTAACGGCTCGACTGCTATACAGCAACGAGACCAACGAGACAGTCGCCCTTTTCCGGCTCATCCGTCAGGCCCATGAGCGGATCGCGCCGCAGGCCATAGGCGCGTACATCATCAGCATGACCACATCCGTCAGCCATGTATTGGAGGTCCTACTGCTGGCCAAGGACGCGGGCCTCTTTGGCCGGATCGATATCGCGCCCCTTTTTGAAACGATTGACGACCTGGTCCGGGCGCCGGATGTCATGAGAGCACTTTTCGAGTCTCCGATCTACCGCAAACACCTGGCGCAGCGGGATAACTGCCAGGAAATCATGATCGGCTACAGCGACTCCAACAAGGACGGCGGCTACTTGCGCTCCAGTTGGTCGCTGTACCAAGCCCAGGAAAGACTGGCCCAGATTTGCAGCGCATTCGATGTCAAACTGACTCTCTTCCATGGGCGCGGCGGCTCGATCGGACGCGGCGGCGGGCCGGCCAATCGCGCCATACTTGCGCAGCCGCCGGGATCGGTCCAGGGGCGGATCAAGCTGACCGAACAGGGGGAAGTGATCAGCGCCCGCTACAGCAACCGTGCCATTGCCAAGCGCCACCTTGAGCAGCTGGTCAACGCCGTACTGATTGCAAGTTGTGGTTCTCATCATGACGTCCTGAGCGACAGTTCGGGGAGAGAGAACTCCTTGCACTCTGTCAGTGCGGACTGGGTGAGGATCCTGGAGGCGACCAGCGAACTCTCTGAACGGAAGTACCGTGCACTTGTAGAGCAACCTGCTTTCCTGAGCTACTTCCACGAGGCGACGCCGATCGAACAGCTGGGGCAGATGAACATCGGTTCGCGGCCGGCAAAGCGCCGCCAGACATCGGACATTTCTGACCTGCGCGCGATTCCGTGGGTCTTTGCCTGGACCCAGAGCCGGGTGAACCTGCCTGGCTGGTACGGCCTAGGTACTGGATTGCAGGCAGAATCGGCTCATCGCATGGCAGAATTGCGAGAGATGTACCGCAGCTGGCCCTTCTTCCGCACCGTCATTGACCGGGCGCAACTCTCGATGCGCCGGGCCGACATGCCAATTGCCTCGCTCTACGCGTCTCTGGCGGCGGATGCGACGCGCACTGCGATTTTCGGCGAAATCATGGAAGAGTTCCGTCGCACTGAACGGATCATATTGGAGATAACCGGCCAGGCGGCACTCCTTGACAACGAGCCATGGCTCCAACGCAGCATCAACCTGCGCAATCCCTATGTGGATCCGCTCAACTATATTCAGGTCGCGTTGCTAAGCAAGCAACG
>DAOUHY010000175.1:0-3802 GCA_034428435.1 Caldilineaceae bacterium
ATGCGGGAAGCCGGTCCTACATCTCGCCCCTTGCTCATCCTGCCAGTGGGTAAGACGACACAGGTTTCAATGCCTGGCGGGACGGCGATGCATCGTTCGATAGAGCCGAATTGAGTATAGCAGGGGGAAGGTACATTGTCAAAATTATCACAAACGAACTGGCTGCGTTATTTGTTCGCGTTTCAGCCTGTCCCATTTGGCCTATTGAGAGGGTGAACGGAGTTTCCTGAAAGTCGGAGTAAGAAGCGTCAAAGGGCGTCTGACTGATATCTTGTGCGAAACTGGGATGGGTCAAGAACGAGATAGGATTCTACTTGTAGATCGCGCAAGAAGTGGCGATTGGCTGAAACCAAGTAGGGAATATCCATCCACTCGACAAAGGCTCCAATGAAAGCGTCACCTTTTACCGGTAATCCAAGACCTACATACTTCTCAACCAAGTTCAGAGGGATTGGTTCATCGACGACATATGCGAAATCAGAAAGAGCAAAAAGCCGATTGAATCTTCGCACCTGGCCGGGCGTAATCAGGTTTCGGTTCACTTCCTGGACTATCAACCGGGGAATGACCACGGTGATATCTTCTCCGATTGTGTTGACCAACCATAGAGAGTCCGGATCGGTTTCCTGTAGAGCAGGTATAAAGACGCTACTATCGATACAGATGAGCGTACTCGGCATCAAAGATCTCACGCCTCGTCTGGCGCAATTGTTCGACGACCTCTTCCCGGCTCGAACCGATGCTCAAACCGCCGTCACGTTTGATTTGCTCGCGCAGCTCCTTGAATTCTCGCAACCAAGTGCGCCTCTGGTGAGCTGTCTCAATTAGCGTTGCGACGAATTCATCTGGATTGGTCTCTGCTTCGACGGCAAGCTCCTCTACCTTTAAGTAGACGGTGGCCGGCAACCGAAGTGTAACTGTCTCCATCCCCATGTTACTCTCCTTTTCGAATCCACTTTCTCCTTAAGGATTCTAACACACTGGCCCACTTTTCCTTAGCAAAGTCAACGAGATTATGGCCTTTGTGACACCTTCGGTTCCCTATAGGTTTGGTTGACCTCTCAGTTGTTCGAGACTTGAGGAGACCTGCACTCGCTGGGCTTTGAGGTCTTCGAGTTTGTCGCGTTCGCGCTGGACTACTTGATCGGGGGCCTTGGCGATGAAGTTTTCGTTGTCAAGCAGTCCGGTGGTGCGGTTGATCTGGTTGTCGACGTTGTCAAGCTCTTTGTGGAGGCGCTTGCGCTCGGCTTCGAGGTCGACCATGCCGGCGAGGGGGAGATAGGTTGTGATGCCGCCGGCGGAGAGCTGGACGGAGGGACCGGAATCGGTGCCGTTGGGGTTGGCTTCGACGGTCACCTGGGATTGGTCGAGGCGGGCAAGCGTGGTGAACAGGTCGAGGTTGTCCTGGGCCAGGGCGCGGCCGCTGCCGGCGAAGACGGCGGCGATGCGGCGGCCGGGTTCGACGTTGTATTCGGCGCGGGCGTTGCGGATGGCGCGGACTATTTCCTGGATGCGGCCGAAGTCGTCTTCCGCGGATGTGTCGCGGCGCTCGGCGGGTTGGGTCCAGCGCTGGGTCATGAGGGCTTCGGCTTGATCGGGTACGGCAGGCAGGTGGCCCCAGATGGCTTCGGTGACGTAGGGCATGAAGGGGTGGAGCAGGCGCAAAGACTGCTCGAGGGTGTAGGCGAGGACCTGGCGGGTGGCGCGGGCGGCTTCGGGGTCGCCGCCGTAGAGGCGGGGTTTGGCGGCCTCGATGTACCAGTCGCAGTATTCGCTCCAGAGGAACTCGTAGAGCTGGCGGCCGGCTTCGCCCAGCTGCCAGTTTTCGATGAGCTGGGTGACATGGTTTTGCACCGTGTTCAGGCGGCTGAGAATCCAGCGGTCGGCCAGCGTCTGTGCGTCCTGGGGGGGCAGGGCGTAGGTGAGGCTGTGTGGGCCGTCCCCATTGTCCAGTGCCACTTGGCCGGCTTCCAGATTCATGAGGACGAAGCGGGCGGCGTTCCAGATTTTGTTGGCGAAGTTGCGGTTGGCTTCGATGCGGGTGACGCTGAGCTTCATGTCGTTGCCGGGCGTGCTGCCGGTGAGCAGGGTGAAGCGAAGGGCATCGTTGCCGTAGGTGGCGATGAGGTCGAGGGGATCGAGAGCGTTGCCGAGGCTTTTGCTCATTTTGCGGCCGTCTTCGGCGCGGACGAGGCCGTGGAGGTAGACGTAGTGGAAGGGCACCTTGCCGGTAAAGTAGAGGCCCATCATGACCATGCGGGCGACCCAGAAGAAGAGGATATCGTAGCCGGTTTCGAGCACGGTGGTGGGGTAGAATCGTGCGAGGTCGGAGGAGAGAAGTGAGGCGTGAGAATTGCCTGACCCATTGCTCGCTTCATTTTCTTCGGATTGCGGCCAGCCGAGGGTGCTGAAAGGCCAGAGGGCGCTGCTGAACCAGGTGTCGAGGACGTCTTCGTCCTGCTCGAGCTCGGCGGTTTCGCCGTAGAATTCGATGGCCTGCTCGAGAGCTTCGCTGTCGCTGCGGGCGGCGAACTGGTGGCCGTCGGGCCCGTACCAGATGGGGATTCGATGGCCCCACCAGAGCTGGCGGCTTATGCACCAGTCGCGGATGTTTTCGAGCCAGTGGAAGTAGCTTCGTTCGAAGCGTTCGGGCACGATTTTGATGCGGCCGTCCTTGACGGCGGCGATGGCGGCGTCGGCGAGGGGTTTTGCTTTGACGAACCACTGTGTGCTGAGGAGCGGTTCGACGATGGTGTGGCAGCGCTGGCAGTGGCCGACTTCGTGGACGTGCGGCTTGTCGCCGACGACGAGGCCGGCGGCGTCCATATCCTGCCAGAGTTTCTGCCTGGCTTCGAAGCGGTCGAGGCCGGCATAGGGGCCGGCGGCAGCGTTGAGGGTGGCGTCCTCGTTGGTGATATTGACGAAGGGCAGGTTGTGGCGCTGGCCGATGAGGTAGTCGTTGGGATCGTGGCCGGGCGTCACTTTGAGGGCGCCGGTGCCGAACTGGGGGTCGACGTGGTCATCGGCGATGACGGGGATTTCTCGTTCCAGGATGGGCACGAGGGCGGTCCGGCCGATGAGGTGGGCGTAACGTTCGTCGTCGGGGTGGACGGCAACGGCGGTGTCGCCGAGGATGGTCTCGGGCCGGGTGGTGCTGACTTCGACGTGTTCGGTCGGGGGCGCATCGCCGTTGCCTGCGTGCAGGGGATAGCGGAAGGTGTAGAGTCTGCCTTCGACTGGCTCGTGTTCGACTTCGAGGTCGCTGATGGCGCTCTCGCAGCGGGGACACCAGTTGACGAGGTAGTTGCCGCGGTAGATGAGATCGTCCTTGTATAGGCGGATGAAGGCTTCGAGGACGGCGTCGCTGAGGCCGTCGTCGAGGGTGAAGCGTTCGCGGGTCCAGTCGCAGGAGATGCCCATGCGGCGCTGCTGGCCGCTGATCTGGCCGAGGTATTCGTCTTTCCAGGCCCAGACTTCGTGGAGGAAGCGTTCGCGGCCGAGGTCGTGGCGGGTGGTGTCGCTTTCGGCGAGTTTTCGTTCGACGACGTTTTGGGTGGCGATGCCGGCGTGGTCGGTGCCAGGGACCCAGAGAGTGGGGCGGCCGGCCATGCGATTATAGCGGATGAGCATGTCCTCGACGGCGCTGGTGGTGGCGTGGCCGAGGTGGAGGGCTCCGGTAACGTTGGGAGGCGGCATGGAGATGACGAAGGGCGGGGCGTCGGGGTCGGCGAGGCCGCTTTCGATCTGCTGTTCGGGGCGGAAGAAGCCTTGCGACTCCCACCATGCGTAGAGCTTTTCTTCC